>NZ_VMMR01000031.1:46476-86692 GCF_013277285.1 Streptococcus sp. 339
GAGATTTTCGAAGAGTATTGCTATCATAGTAGTTATTTTCAGATCTTCTTTGTAAATTTTCTGTAATTTTCTATCTTTTTTCAAAATATTCTTGCATTTTCCCAAAGTTTTTTGTAGAATATAGATTACATATCCAGATTATTCTGAAAATTCAAAAAGGAGTATTTATCATGTCGCAAGCTATTTCGTTAAATCAATCAACCTGGACAAGTAAACTAAAAGCAATGGGACCTGGAATCCTAATGGCAACTGCCGCTGTTGGAGGTTCCCACATTGTATCTTCCACTCAAGCTGGCGGTTCTTACGGTTGGTCTCTACTTCTCTTGGTCATCTTAGCCAATGTCTTTAAATATCCATTTTTCCGTTTTGGTGCTGAATACACAGCTGATACTGGAAAGACTTTGGTTGAAGGTTATGCCGAAAAAGGAAAACTCTATCTCTGGATTTTCTTTATTCTCAATGTCTTTTCGGCTATGGTCAACACGGCTGGTGTTGCCATTCTGTGCTCAGCTATCATCGCCAGTGCCTTCCCAATGATTGGTCTTAGCATCACTCAGTGGTCCCTCATTCTCGTTGCCATCATTTGGGCTATGTTACTCTTTGGAGGCTACAAACTTTTAGACGGCATGGTCAAATGGATCATGTCAGCTTTGACCATTGCAACTGTTCTTGCAGTTATCATAGCAGCGGTCAAGCATCCAGAATACAGTTCTGATTTTGTCGAGAAGACACCTTGGCAAATGGCAGCTCTGCCCTTCATCGTCTCCCTCCTAGGATGGATGCCTGCTCCTATTGAAATTTCATCTATCAATTCACTTTGGTCAGCTGAAAAGAGAAAGACCGTCAACTTTAACAAAGAAGACGCTCTGTTTGACTTTAACACTGGTTATATTGGAACAGCTATCCTAGCCGTCTTCTTTGTGGCACTGGGAGCACTGATTCAGTATCCTACAGGGCAGGCGGTTGAAGCTGCTTCAGCCAAATACATCTCTCAATTCGTGGGCATGTATGCCTCTGTTCTTGGCGAATGGTCCCGTTACTTGATTACCTTTATTGCTTTCCTGTGTATCTTTGGAACAGTTATAACTGTTATCGATGGCTATTCTCGCGTTAATCAGGAATCTCTCCGACTGCTAATCAGTCAAAAAGAGGACAATCGTAAATCTTTGAACATCTGGATGACCATCACTGCTATCATCGGTATCGTCATTATCAAGTTCTTCGCTGGTCAGGTTTCAACCATGCTCCGCTTTGCCATGATTGGCTCTTTCCTGACAACACCTTTCTTTGCTCTTTTGAATTACGCCTTGGTAACGCGTGAAAACAAAAATCTTCCTTCTTGCCTCAAACACCTTGCCATTGCGGGATTGATTTTCCTCTTTGGCTTCGCCATCTTCTTTATCTACGCACTCGCAATCGGAAAAGCAGGTTAACTGACAAGCGCGAGATGAAGATAATACTCTTCGCAAATCAAATTCAAACCACGTCAACGTCGCCTTGCCGTACTCAAGTACAGCCTGCGGCTAGTTTCCTAGTTTGCTCTTTGATTTTCATTGAGTATAAGGTTTCATTTCAAGAGAAAATTCAGCAAATATTTCTATGATAAAAAGCATAAGAACAAGGTTTTGAAGACCTGAACTTATGCTTTTTTACGTTCTTAAAGACTGTTTATACTCAAAAAACAGTTGAACAACTTCAACCACCTCTTATAAGAACTTTATACTATTCGAGAATCTCTTCAAACCACGTCAGCTCTATCTGCAACCTCAAAGCTGTGCTTTGAGCAACCTGCGACTAGCTTCCTAGTTTGCTCTTTGATTTTCATTGAGTATTAATTCTCCTTTTCCAACTCATACAAATCTGCGATAATCGCTGCAACACGTTTGATATCTTCCAGCATGCCTCTCATTTCAAAGTCAGCCAAGACAGGGAAACCAAAACGTTGACTGTATTGCTTAGCTGTCAGGCAGTATTGGTTATTAAAGTTACGATTTCCTGAGCCAACCACGCCAAAACACTTACTAGCATTGTCACCATAGGCGATAAAATCCCCCACTGGTGTCGTCAATATCTCGACATCTCCGTTATCCACGCCATTCCCACCTTCTAGGTAGGTTGGCAAAAAAGCGACATAGGGATGGTCCATTTCATAGAAATCTTGGCCTTCCTTGACCAAATCTTTGATATGAATCTTTTGGACCTCAATCCCCTCGTACTGGGACAAGAGATAGTCTTTCAAGCGCGTCACAAAACTCTCAGTATTGCCACTCAAACTAATATAAACTAAAGAAATTGTCTTCATATTTTCCTCCATGATTTTATTTTTAATCGAAAAAGAACTACCAAGATTGTAACTTGATAGCTCTTTTTTGTCAATACTTAAGCAAGATTTTCTGCTTCCTCTTCTTCTGCCAAGGCTTTCTGCTGACGCCATATCTTGTAGAAGACAAGGGCTAGGAAAAGAACATTGATGACGATAGAGAGAATGCTAACGGCTTGTGAAATAACACTTATCCCTAAACGCATGGTTTCATCGTGAACTAACTGCACAGCATCCTGTAAACCAACATAGCCATAAATCGAACCAATAATGGCTAGCAAAACATAGCCGACATAAGTATAGTTTGCATATTGCAAATTCTTACGAATAAGGAAGACAATCGCTACAACCACTAAAATAGCAGATAGCACAATCAAGGCCATATTAAAAATAGAATGAGTTGATTCTGCTACTCTATAGCTGTAATTGATGTTGTCTTCTAATTGCTGAGCACTGACCCCTGCAACTTGTTTCTGAGCGGCACGAAGGGCTTCTTTGCTAGGTAAGGGACTCAACATTCCAAACAGAGACATAGCTGAAATAAGGGCAGACAAGATTAGCAAGACCCATAGATAAATTGGTTTCTTTTTCATAATAGAACCTCCTGATAATATTATTCATATTATAGCACTTTTTGCAAAGGAATACAAATCTTATAGTATCGTTTCTACCTGTTTTCGGTAAGCTTTTGGCGATTTTCCGCACAATTTTCGGAACACTTTATAGAAATATCCAAGGTTACTGTAACCAACAGCATAACAAATATCTTCGATACTGTCACTGGTTGAAAGCAAGAGCTGCTGGGCAGCCTTAATACGTTGTTTGTTTAGTAACTCTGCAAAGGTCGAATCGGTTTCTCGCTTAATCAACTGCCCTAGATAGACAGGATTGATAAAGAGAGCCTTACTGATATCCTTGAGGGAAAGCTCTTTTTGGTAATCACGACCAATGACTTCCAGCACACTGACCACATTTTCATTCATACGGTATTGACCGAAAAAGCTGGTCAGAGTTTCCTTGATATAAGAAACCAATTCATCGAAGGCTTGAATAGCATGAATGGTTTTGACAATGTCCGTCATATCATCAGCTTTGAGATGTTCAAACAAGTGAAAGACATCCATGACAAACTGGATAAAAAGCTGTTTGGTAATCGGAACACGCGGTGTATTTTCAAGAACCACTTTCTCCAAGAGGTTTAACTCTTCCACGATTTGATTGAGATTCCCCTGAATGATAACCCTATAAATCGGTTCGTAATAGGCAAAGAGACTCTGAGACTGTTGTAGATTTACAGAGCCGTAAAAGAGGGCTTTCTCAGCATTCAGCTTCCAGCCTTCAAAGTGTTCTTGATAGGGAGCTTCAAAGGGAGTAACGACTAAACCATCTAGGGGTTGGTCAGAAATGAAAATCTGCCAGTCTTGACCCAATACATAGTAGGGAATGGTGAAGGAACCTTGCTTTTCCTTGGATAGACCTATCCACCAATTCTCCTTACCTCCTAAATAACTGACAAATCCAGCCTCATCTAAATCTTGACTGAGGGTCTGACTTTTCTTTCTTCTCTCTCCAAGCTGACCTGCAATCTTCTCCAGCAGATTTCCTAACTCTACCTTATCAACAGGCTTGACCAAATAGTCCACTACACTAAGGCTCATGGCTCTTTTTACATAATCAAACTCCTGATAACCTGAGAGCAAGATATAGGCAGCATCTGGTAAGATTTCTTTCATCTCCCGAATCATATCAAGCCCTGTTTTGTCGGGCATATTGACATCTGAAATGATGACATCGATGGGATTTTCCTGAACATATTCTAGGGCTTCATCGGCATGACTGGCTGTTGCGACGACCTCCATATCCCAATTATCAAAGGGAATCAAACGTTTCAGACCTTCTGTCACCATGTACTCATCATCTACTAATAATACTTTATACATTTTCTCCCTTTCTACTCATCTTGAATTGTAATACGATACTGAACACCTGCTTGCTCTGCAGACTCTACACTAATAGCATATCGTTCCCCAAAATAGAGCACAAAACGCTCATGGACATTGACAATCCCGATAGACTGCCTTTGATCACTGTAGCTGTCTTGGTGTTCAAAATGTCTCTGACTTAATTTTTCTCGAATATTTGCCAGCTTTTCAGCAGACATCCCACGACCATTATCTACCACTAAAATTTCCACAAAACCATCCTGTTTAAGAGCCTTGATGCTAATCACATTATCTGTCCGTCTATGGTCAACACCATGCGCGAAATAATTTTCTACCAGCGGTTGCAAGGTAAACTTGGGAATCTTCATATTCTCTAACTCTGGGTCTATCTTGAAACCATAGGCAATAGATTTAGGATAGCGAACCATGCAGAGATAGCTGTATTTACGACAAAATTCTAATTCCTGTTTGAGAAGAGTTTCTCTTTCGTCGGAAATATTGTTACGCAAGAGACTACTGAATTCATAAATGATATCTGCCAACTCATCTTGACTCTGCATAACTGCATACATGCGCAAGAACTCCAGCGTATTATACATAAAATGAGGATTGATTTGCGCCTGCAAGGCTCGCATATTGGCATCTTTTTGACTAAGCTCTAACTGGTAAATATCATGGATATTCTTTTCCAAGCGATCCAACATATCATTGGTCGTCTCCGCGATTAGGAGTAATTCCTGATCTTTTTCGGAAATGTCAATCCGACGCCCCTCTTCGCCTTGAGCAATGACTTGAATGGATTCTACTAAATCCACTACCTGCTTTTGGTAATTAGCAAAAGTCTGCCTCAAAGTCAGATAAAGAATGATAATAAAGAGAAGGCTCAAGCCCACAATCAAAGCAGAGCTAGTCACTGTTCCTTGTAAAACAAAGTTTTTGGGAACTGCCACCTGAACCTGATATCCATGAGAGGTTAAGCCAACTAGCCAATTTTCACTCTCCTTATCAACTGTTTCACCAATATGAAAAATCTCCGTATCAAAAGGTGAGGTCACTGTTACTGCCATCGGAGTATGACCTCTAGTATTATCAATGGCATGGTATAAAACAGCAGGATCCAAGGAGATGTAAATCACTCCTAAGTCTTGATCTGACACTGGATCTGACACCGGAATGGCAAAACTATTTCCTGCTGGTTTGAAATCCTCAGCCCTGATTTTTTCTCCACTACGTTTGTCTTTAGTAGAAACATAGACTTCCTTGTAATCTTGAAAAGCAATGGCCACTCCAGTTACAAAATCATTTCGAACATAGAGGTCATCAACATTTTCATGCAGAGAGACTGATACATAAGGCGAAGCTTTCCGCTCTAATTGCCAGTAAAAATAGTCTGGCATGCTAAGGCTAAAGTATTTATAGATTCCCTCAATACGAGCTTGATTTTCAACTAAAGCCTGAGCTATCTGGGTTGATTCTCTATGGTAATATTCAATTTCACTCACTGTTCTAGCAGTTACACGCTGGGCTACTCTCTGGGCTTCCTTTTCCCGTGAATCCCAGTCAGCGTAAGAGAGTAAGATTGCAAAACTCGCAATAATAATGATCATCACTGAACTGTAGGTTCGCAGAAGCGTATGTAGCCAAAACTGCTTCATCCTACTTTGTCGCCAATTTTTCATGGATACTTTCATAGACCGGTTCCAACATATCACTGATAAAGAAATGCCACATCCCAATTCCTACAAAGAAAAGCAGAGCAGGCATATAGTAACCAATTGCTACAAGTAGCACGGTCCCAAGGAGAACCTTGACCACAGCTGCTAGGCTCATAAAGATGCCAATCAAGGATAGTTTAAGGCTATTTCGATAGGACAAATCAAAATAAACTTGTAATTTCAAAGATACTGTATAAGCCAAAAAGATCAGGGCAACTACTAGAACATTTAAAAAGGTCGCAATCAAATGAACAATGGTCTGATGAGGCAATTGTACCAAGAGATACAGGCCATAAACCAAAACTAGATCCACTCCTAGAAAGCTATAGAAAATCAGGTTGCTTGAGACAAAATTTTGCTTATAAAGAGACCAGGCCTCCTTCAAACTGTATTCCCGAAAGCTATAACCATGTTCTGCATATAGGCTCATCAAGGTGGCACTAGCAGGCGCTAGACCAAGGATAATCCCTCCCACCAAGGTTAATAGCCAAAAGAAGGCTGTCGCAATCATCCCTAAAAAGAAACGATTAAAGACAAAGTCTAAAAATCTCCCCATGATATCCTCCTAAAAATAACTATGAAACTATTATATCATATTTCAAGCGTTTTCAAAAACTTCTAGTATCCATTTACAATCCCATCAAACCATGGTAAAATGAGAATTGTGAAAAAATGATCAGGAGACAATTCATGGAAAAATCTATCTTAACTACACTGCTTTTTGCAGTTCTTTACTTCCTCTGCATGGGGATTGGTGTTCTTTTGGGCAATCTCCTTGACCAAACTGGAAACATGTTTTATGCGCCTGCTTTTACTGCCCTTGTCGGCGGTAGCGTCTATATGATTCTAGTCGCAAAAGTTCCGCGCTTTGGAGCCGTTACCACTATCGGTCTTGTTATTGCTCTCTTTTTCTTGGGAACTAAACACGGTGCCGGTGCCTTCCTTCCTGGAATTATCTGTGGGCTGCTAGCAGATGGAGTAGCTAACCTCGGAAAATACAAGAACCAAACTAAGAATTTCCTTTCTTTCATACTCTTTGCCTTTAGCACAGCAGGACCAATCTTACTCATGTGGATTGCACCCCAAGCCTATATGGCAACCCTTCTAGCAAGAGGAAAATCGCAAGAATATATCGACCGTATCATGGTTGCGCCAAACCCTGGAACTGTCCTTCTATTTATCGCAAGTATTGTCATCGGAGCCCTAGTGGGTGCCTTGATTGGACAAGCCTTGAGTAAAAAATTTGCACAGAAAATCTGATTAGTTAAAAAGAGCCAGGCGGCTCTTTTTTATTTATGGCTCAAGACTTGGTCAAGAAGTCTCCCAAGAATTGATACTCTTCGAAAATCTCTTCAAACCACGTCAACGTCGCCTTGCCGTAGGTATATGTAACTGACTTCGTCAGTCTTATCTCCAACCTCAAAACAGTGTTTTGAGCAACCTGCGGCTAGTTTCCTACTTTGCTCTTTGATTTTCATTGAGTATGAATTTAAAGATAATCAAAATGATAATGATGGTTGCCAAGATAGTTTTATCGTGATTGTAGCGGTTAAATCCATAAGCGATGACTACGTTACCAATACCGCCAGCTCCAACCGCACCAGCCATAGCTGTTTCACCAACAAGGGAAATCAAGGTTACAGTCGTCACACGAATCAAATCTGGAAGACCTTCTAGTAAGCCTGATTTGCCTAGGTTAAACTTTTTTACCTGAAAAACTTCTTTTTTCTAGTGATAAAATCAACCCTATCACACTCACTACCAAAAATACCCACCAACAAAGCCTGATATCTTGCAAAGCTAAGAAGGAAAATACAGACATCCCCAAGGGTAATGTTAGGGAAAAAATCATACTCAAGAGATTATTACTTCTAGCTAATACATCCGCACTCAAATTAGACAGTAACAGAGTATCTAATTTAGGCATTGATTTCGACATCAAATACATGACAAAGGCTAAGCAAACAACACCTACTAGAGGAGAAAAATCTAAAATATTAGCAGTAGCAAGCAATACAAACAGAATTGCATTGAGCGATAACAAGCTTGAAAAAGACCATTTCCCAAAATAATCATGGGGAGTTAGGCTACCAAGAATAGCTCCTCCCAAGCTAACACATTCAATTAAAAATAAGGCTTGAGCATAGCTGAAATGATAGATAGTATGGTCTAATAAGTAAAAGTGATAAATACCTCCAACAGCTCCTCCCAAAGTATTCATTACCAAAATGACAAGAATAATTTTAAACAATGATTTACTTTCTCTCTGTCTAAAGATATCATCCATGTCCGCATAGATTGCCTTAACTTGTTGAAGTAAACTAATAGGTTCATTCTCTACTGTTACAGACAAATGCGTCAATTCTCTTCTATTTTTGAACAAAATAAGAGAAGATAGTAAAAAGAAGCCAGCATTCACAATTGCAACAAAAGAAAAATCTTGGTGGCTTGTTGTGAGTAACCACACTCCTAAGGCTTGACCTCCTAGATTTGATAAATAGGAAACAAACTGAGTAAAGGAATAAGCTTCATAGAGCTTATCTTCTGAAATATTATGCTGGATAATCGGCATACGAAGGCCTGCTGTATAATCCGATAAAATATCTGAACAGATATTAACCATACAGATAAAAGCAAACGTCACGAAGTTCTGATCATGAATCACACTAGCAATCAAAAGAAATAGTAGACTTTGCACACAACCAACCCAAATAATTGTCCCTGCTTTATTCCGAGTATGATCAGCCTTAATCCCAGCATAAAAAGTAAATAGGAAAGGTAAAATCGTAATCATATTCGCCATAAATACAGCTATATTTTTAAAGGGTAGACTCGCAGCATAAACAATAAATACCAGATTATAAATATAAGCTCCACTTGAGCTTAAAAACCTCGATAAGGTAAGTATTCTAAATAAATGATGTCTTAAGAATAGTTTCATAACAGGTCTTTCTCACATTTCAAAGAGTATTCTATTGAATCCAGTCTAACAAAAAAAGCGGGGCTCCCCACTTTTTTGTAATATATTTTTTCTGAAAATAGAAACTCTAGCGCCTAGAAACTACTAATTATCACTCCATCTACAAGGCTATTTATTTTTCATCAGTCGATGTAACGAGAATATATTACAAATCTTTATTTGAAAGCTGATTTGCAAAATAGTTTTCATAGTATCTTGCACCATCTATATACTCTAAATCTTGTAAGATTGTAATGCCCCTCTGGATTTTTTCAAGACCCTTATTTTCTACTTTAAAAATCGTATCATAATACCCTTTAGCAATCATATAAATGATTTTAAGATAAGCTTGAGATTCTGGTAGATCTCGTTTTTCAATCTGAAAAACAAAATAGTCTGCTTTTAATTTATCCTTTTCCTCTATCGCTTTAAAAAGTCCATTAATTAAAATGGTATCAATACCGACTTTGTTACTAGGTAAAGAGCCTAATAAATCCGTCTTTTGCAACATCTCCCTAGAATATTTAAAATAGAGGGGCAGAGGAAACAAAGTAGAAATCGTTGAAAATAGTTCCAATTCATAATTTCCCCAGATATCAATAGTAAAAAAATAGTCATAGAGAAAAGTCAGTTCTTCATCCGTTGCCCTTATTTCTGAATCAAAAAACACAAGAAGGCTTTTGATACGAATCATTTGTAAAAGATAGCTTTTTTCACCACTTGATCTATACTTTTGAATCGTCTCTTCATACAAGGCGTGGAGAGAATCAATCCCTTCTCTATCATATAGTTCCCAGAGATTTTCTTGAAAAGCCAAAGCCTTTTTCTGAGAAAAACCACGTACCAAGTACATAAATTCATTCAAATCAGAGTGGATGTTATCTAAGGCAGTAATCAATTTCATAGATGATAAGTCTGCTTCTCCACGCTCAAATTTGCTCAGCATGGAATAAGTAAACTCTCCTCCCGTCGCCTCCTGTAGAGATACATTCCGACTCTTTCTCAATTCTTTAAAAACTTCTCCCAGATTTTGCATATTGACTCCCCACAATGCTTAACTCTCTAACTCATAAAAGTGATGATTGATAGCAACCAGTACAGAAAATTTCAAGTCTTGACGATAACGACAACTCCTATGAATGATGTACAGATTGCCTAGCCCTTTTTTATTTATGGCTCAATTTCTTGGTCAAGAAGTCTCCCAAGAATTGGATTGTAAAGATAATCAAGATGATAATGATGGTTGCCAAGATGGTCACATCGTGATTGTAGCGATTAAATCCATAAGCGATGGCTACGTTACCGATACCACCAGCTCCAACCGCACCCGCCATAGCTGTTTCCCCAACAAGGGAAATCAAGGTCACAGTCGTCACACGGATCAAATCTGGAAGACCTTCTGATAGGTAAACACCCACGATGTCCCAGAAAGTCGCTCCGCTCGCTTGAGCCGCCTCAATGACACCACCATCCAATTCAGCCAAGACAACCTGCACTTGACGGGCAAAGAAGGCAAAGACCGCAAAAGATAGGGGTACGATAGCTGCATTTGGACCAATGCTTGTTCCTACGATTAGATGAGAGAAGGGTGACAAGACTGCCAAGAGAATGATGAAAGGAACCGCACGGAAAATAGAGGTAATCTTATCTAAAATCCAGAAGACGACCTTATTTTCCAAGACACCACCTGGCGCTGTCAAGACAAGGAAAAGACCTGCCACCAGTCCCAAGAGCCCTCCGATGATAAAGGAAAGAACTGTCATATAAAGGGTTAGGTAGATGGCTGTTCCCCAGCCTGCTTGACCAGCCCAGCCCATCTTATAGACATTTGGTAAATAGGTTTGAATCAATGATTCCATCTTACTGTCCTCCCTTCAATACTTTTAGTTGTACACCTGCTTGACGAATGGCTTCTTGGGCACCTGCCAACGCTGCTTTTTCACCTGACAAGACTACAACCAATTCTCCAACAGGAGTACCATCGAGAATTTCGATATTCCCATAGAGAATATTAGCCGTTACTTGGTAACGCTTGTACAATTCATTCAAAAGCGGCTCGTCTGTTGAAGCACCTGCATACTTGAGTTGCACCAAAAGGCTGTTTTCAGACAAGTGTTCCACAATTTCTTGTTTCTCGATTTTGACCATGGCTTCGTCAATACCTGTAGCTGTTGAGATAAAGTCTTGAGTTAAAGGTTGTTTAGGGTCTGAGAAGATTTCAAGCACACTACCCTCTTCAATCAAATGCCCGTCCTGCATAACCGCCACACGGTTGGCAATATCTTTGACAATCTGCATTTCATGCGTAATCAAGACAACAGTCAAGCCTAATTTTTGGTTCAAATCTTGCAACAAAGCCAAAATCTGCTTGGTTGTCTTAGGGTCAAGGGCAGACGTTGACTCATCTGAAATCAAGATTTTTGGGTCATTTGCCAAGGCACGCGCAATGGCCACACGCTGTTTTTGCCCTCCAGATAATTGTGAAGGGTAGTTTTCAGCACGGTCTGCCAAGCCAACCAAGTCCAACAACTTAGCTACTTTAGCCTTCTTTTCTTCCTTGCTGAGTCCAGAGTGTTTGAGGGCAAAGGCTACATTCTCCTCTGCTGTCTTTTGGCTCATCAGGTTAAAATGCTGGAAAATCATCCCGATATCTTGACGTTTACGACGCAACTGCTCGGCCGTCAAGGTCACCTTATCATCAAAAATCACATCGTCGTCAATGGTAATTTTTCCTGCAGATGGTTTTTGCAAGAGGTTAATCACCCGTACAAGGGTTGATTTCCCTGCTCCAGAATATCCAACGATTCCGTAGATATCCCCTTCTTGGATATGAATGGTCACATCCTTGACCGCTGTGATAGTTCTCTTCTTTTGGTGAAAAGTCACATCGATCTGATCTAACTTGATAATATCTCTACTCATAGCTTCTAATCAGCTCCTCTACTAATTCAATATGGGTGTAATAATCGGCGATTCGCACATTTTCATCTCCACCGTGATCTCGGCTATTAGCGTTTCCTAGACCGAAGGCCACCATTGGTACCTCTAGGGCATCAAAGACCGTATGCATAGGCCCTGTCCCAGCTGTAGTCGGCAAGACTGAAACGCCCTGTGGATAGAATTTCTTGGCCAACTCGATTACATTGAGAATGGCTGGCGCGCTCATATCGCTTCGATAGCTCATCTCTCCCAAGGTATAGTATAATTCTACCTTATCAAAGCCATTTTTGTCTAGCTGTTTCCGAATTTTTTCCAGAACATCATGCGGTTCTAAGCCCGGAACCAGACGAACCTCTAGCTTGGCACTGGCTTCTGCTGGCAAAATCGTTTTAACTCCTTGTCCTTGATAACCTGACTGAATCCCTTCGATATTAAGGGCTGGCTCGAAAAAGAAACGTTTTAGAAAGGCCATCCGCTCCTCCTGTAAGAGAGGCAACTCCAAGCCATAAATCCGACTGACTTCCCCTGGATTGCGTTGAGCGTAAGTGTCCACCAAGGACATTTCTCGTTCATTTGGCTCTTGTACTTCTTCGTACAAACCTTCAACCAAGATACGGCCATCCGCAGCACGAAGAGACTGTAAGGCTTGGAGGAGATACCAAGGAGCTGATTCCACAACCCCACCATAACTCGAGTGGATATCCACATCAGCACTTTTCACCTTGGCATCAAAGGTCACAATCCCCTTATTTCCACCAGAAATTTCCAGCTGTTCCAAGGCATTTTTGGTTCCTTGTTCCCAGACCAACAAATCCGCCCCACGGAGTTTATCCGCATGCTTTTCCAAATACTTATCCAGGTCTGTCGAAGCCGATTCCTCCGCTCCCTCCATGATAAAACTGATATTGACAGGCAGGTCATCGTGGTGCTGCATGTATTTTCTCAAAGCACTCAAACGAGCTGTGATATGACCCTTGTCGTCATCAACCCCACGTCCATACATGAAACCATTGCGCACCGAAAGCGTAAAGGGATCCTCTGTCCAGACCTGATCTCCGTCCGCTGGCACAGTGTCATAGTGGTTATAGAAAATCAGGGTCTTGGCATCTGGACGTGAACTCTTGAAATGCGCCATGACAAAAGGCGCCGTGTAAGTCTCATCAATCTCCACTTCAGCCCCCACACGCTTGAAAATCTCACCCAGATAGTTTGCGACTTCCTTAAGTCCAACCTGCTGGGCAAAGACCGACTTCTTAGAAATCAAGGTACGCAAAACCTCAAAATAATGCTGGGCTACATGATCCTTTTCAAATTTTTCAATCTGTTCTTGTTCACTAGGAAAAACCATATTCTCTCTACCTTTCTATGAAACTATAGTCTTCTTTACAATCCATGCTCTATACAAAAGCAAGAGGTGGAATTCTCTCTCCCACCTCCCTGTTTCTTATTACCAAACTGGTTGATCCAAACCGTCTGATGTTTCTTCGATAACTTTTTTCACTTCATCTGTATGGTAAGCTGCGATCACTTTCTTGATAGCATCAGCTTTTGGTGATGTTTCCCAATCTTTTTTCGCAACGATGATGTTGTACCATTGTTTTGAATTTTCATCAGCTTGTTCTTTGAAAAGTGCTTTCTTGTAGTCCAATTTTGCTTCTGTAACGAAGGTATTGTTTACAACAGCAGCGTCAACTGATGACAATGAACGAGCTGTTTGGCTAGCATCCAATTCAGTGATTTTCAAGTTCTTTGGATTTTCTTTGATGTTAGCAACTGTTGCAAGAGCAGTTCCTGAAACGTCCAATTTAATCAAGCCAGCTGATTGAAGCAAGTAAAGCGCACGGCTTTCGTTTGTAGCATCGTTCGGTACAGCGATTTCTCCGTTTGCTGGGATGTCTTCTACTTTAGTGTACTTGTTGTCACTTCCATTCAAACCTGAGTAAAGGCGGATTGGAGAGATGTAAGTATCAGCAATCGCTACAAGGTCTTTCCCGTTTTCTTTGTTCCAGTTGTTCAAGAAGTTATAGTGTTGGAAAGCGTTCAAGTCTACTTCGCCATCAGCAGTTGCCTTGTTTGGTTGTGAGTAGTCTGTGAACTCTGTAAATTCCAAAGTGATTCCGTCTTTCTTAACCAATTCTTGAACTTTATCCCAACGAGCTTCTTCAGAACCGCTACGGTTGACAGTTGCGATTTTGATAGTTGTTGCATTGTCTGCTTTCTTTTCTGAGTTTCCGCAAGCTGCAAGAGCCAAACCTGCGACTGTAGCAAGGGCTGCTAGGCCAAGCCATTTTTTGATTTTCATGATTCTTTCTCCTTAAAAATAATACCGTACTAGTATCTCATACTTTGTTTTATTTCACAAATTGTTATTAGATAGTCAGATATATAGTTTAAAACTATATATCTAAGAACTGAGAAATCACCCATCTTATTCAGAATGGATGATTTCAAGAAATTATTTAATATCAGCCTCTGCTGGTAGGTAAGTGTCTCCGAAGAATTGTTTAGACAATTTTTCAAGCGTTCCGTCTTTGTAGAGTTCTTTGATGCGTTTGTCTACAAATGATTTCAACTCATCTTGACCTTGAGCAAGAAGTGGGTAAACGTACGGTTGTTGGTCACTTGGAAGTTCAATGACTTTCAAGTTATCCAAACCTTGGTTCTTGATCACTGTTTCAACACCGATTTTATCAAAAATCTTATAGTCAAATTGGCCATCGCTCAAACGTACCATGATTTGTTGGAAGTCTGCCTTAGTATAGTTAAGGATAGTTGGGTTATCCGGGTGTTCAGCGTTGTATGCTTCTAACTGCTTAGCTGATGTAGTGGCTTGAACGACTTCCGTCGATTTTCCACCGATATCAGCGAGAGACTTGATACTAGAGTCATCTTTCTTCACTACAAGGACATTAGGGTTTTGGGCAATTGGTGCGGCATAAAGGTATTTCTCCGCACGTTCTTTAGTGTAGCTAAGATTGTTGACAGCCATATTGTAACGGTCAGCGTCAAGACCTGCAAAGACACCTGACCATTCTGTCTTTTCAAACTTGACATCATATTTGTCAGAATCTTTAAAGATAGCGCGAACGACTTCAATCTCGTAACCAGTCAATTCGCCATTTTCTTCATAGATAAATGGCTTTGGTGATCCATTGGTTGCAACGATGATTTCTTTCTTGCTAGCTGCTTCTCCTTCTTTCTTAGCACCACCTGAGCAAGCTGCTAACACACCTGCAGCAACAAGAGCAAGGGCCGCAAGAGATGAGTATTTAACGATTTTTTTCATGTCATTTCCTCCAAAATAGAATACCTTATAATCTTAACAGAAAAAGACCATTTACGCCATTATATGATATCTATCTCTGTGATAAGTTTTCTTTATGGCTGATTTATACTCAATGAAAATCAAAGAGCAAACTAGAAAGCTAGCCACAGGTTGCTCAAAACACTGTTTTGAGGTTGGAGATAAGACTGACGAAGTCAGTTACATATACCTACGGAAAGGCAAAGCTGACGTGGTTTGAAGAGATTTTCGGAGAGTATTAAAAGACCAAACGCAAGACGGCAATCAAGACCACTCCAAAGAGAACTGTTCCGACTAGATTGCGGTAGCGAAAGGCTACCCAAGCTGTTGGAAAGACGGCTAAGAAGTCCAGCCATTTGATTTGAGGCAAACTTCCAACCTTACCTGCCACTACGCTTGAAAGAATCAAGGCAAAAATAATAGAGACGGGCAAGAACTTCAAAAAACGCTCAACGATCGCAGGCAAGCCCTTATACTTGACCAAGATGAAGGGAATCATACGGGGAATCCAGGTCACAAGACCAGAGAAAATAACTGCTAATAAAAGATACTTACTGACCATCTAAAACCACCCCCATGCTACAACCAAGTAGCGTCGCAAAGAGAACAGCTAGCGACTGAGACACCACTGTCAAGAGTAAAAAGAAGGACACCGCAACAACTGCTAGGATAATGAGCAGATTGCGGACAGGAATCCGTCTTTGCATAATCTGAAATTGCGAAGCAAAAATACCGATAAACATCCCAACTAGGGCAAAATCTAAACCAAAGATTTCTGGATTTGGTAACAGACCACCCAGAGCCGTTCCGACTACTGTCCCCACAAACCAAGCCACATAGCTGTTGAGATTGTTTCCGTGCATCCACATAGGATTGACCTTGTCTGTATGGGCCAATTCTCCCATCAAAACACCATAGGTCTCATCTGTCAAGATACTAGACATACCGATATTGTGCCAAAGACTGGTATGACGAAAATAGGTCGACGCATGCAAACTCAACAAAAAGAGACGCAAATTGATTAGAAAAACCGTCATAGCAATAGCTGCCACAGGAGCTTGAACCGCAATCAGTGCCAACATGGCAAACTGGGCACTCCCAGCATAAACAAAGAGGCTCATCAAGGCCATCTCTACAGGTGTCACATAGGGCGCACCAATAATCCCACAGGCCAGGCCGATACTGACATAACCAAGGGCCGTTGGCATGGCTGCCTGCGCCCCCTCCCAAAATCCTTTTTCTTTCATCTTTCTCCTCATATTGTCTTAATAAATGGGCTGAAAAGGCTCCAGCCACAGCATGGACTATTATAACACATTCAGGAAAGAGAAAAAAGTCTGCTGATTTTGACCATCATAAAAAGACTGGCAATCCAGTCTCAAACATATATTAAACAAATTCTCCGCTAAATACTTTCACGGATATTCAGAAGCATGACAAAGGCAACTAGAAGAAATAGCAATAAAACAAAGCTAACTGCCAGAGTTCCAAAGCTAGTAGCAATGGTTACCAAAGCTATTGTAAATAAGCTAGGTAAAACAACCGTAATAGCACCGATAGAAGATTGAACTGCTCCCATTGACTCCTCAGGTATTTGTTTAAAGACGAGTTCTTGCAATCTAGGAGAGAGAACACCTGCGAAAAAGGCATCCAAGGTACTAAAGATGAGAATCCAGTCAAAACGAACTGTGGCAAATCCTACTAGAAGAAGCAACTGGATGACGAGTGAGGCATAGAGAGCTGTTTTTATAGAAATCATATTTTTCAGATAGCCACTTACAAGGCTTCCGACAATCAGGGCTGACAGTTCAAAAGTGGATAGCAAGGCAAGAGATTGACCTGTTTGTAAATTCAAAAAGGGTTGATTCCTCAAAAATAGAGTAGAAACAGGAACTGTAACATTTATCACTGCTTGACTAATAGAAATAATAAACAAAACCAAGAGCACCTTATTCATATTCCATATCAATTTCGATGATTGGAGCAAATGCTGGCAAAAGGATTTTACAGAGAGTCCTTCTTGATAGCTAATCGTTTTTTCTACTTTCAAGAGGTCAGTTTTTATGAAAATGATACCTAAAAATGCGATTAAAAAGGTAAGAGCGTTCAGTAAGGAAATAAACTGGATAGATAGAATACCTAGTAAGACTCCTCCTAGAATATTACTGATTGTTTTCACTAAACTAACAGTTGATTGTTTAAACCCAATAGCTTCTGCCAAATGGTCTTGCCCAATAATTCTAATGAAAATCGGAGTAAGCATGGCGCCTGAAAAATAACTCAATGTGTCAGACAAGAGGTTAATCAGACAAATAAATGCTACTAGCAACAAGGAGAAAGACTGCCCTGAAAGTGATAAAGACACTATAGAGTAAAGCAAAAATTTTGCAAAACTAATAATTGTATATTTTAGGACACGATGATGTTGAAAATCCGCCAAAACTCCCAGAAAGATTTGTAGAACTTGGGGAAGAGTTTCTGAAATCGTGATGAGTAAAATCGCCAGAGGGGCAAAAGAGGCATCTGCCACATAATTCAAAAAGGCCAGATAAAAAATCGTATCCCCAACCGTTGAAATCCACTGGTTGACAGTTAATTGCCTAAAATCTCTGTTTTGAAGAAATACTTTCATACTAATTCTCCTTCATCTCCATGTACTTAGATAACACATAAAGGTACTCTTGCTTATCTGCTTTAGAATACTTCACATAGCACTCTACTGTATTTAACAAAGACCATGCAACTTCTTTATATTTTCTTACTCTAAAATAAAAATACAGTTCTAACAATGTATCAGCTATCCCGAGCATACCATTCCAGAAATCTGCATATTGAGCAAATTCTGTAATTAATCCTTCAGATAATTCTTTGATTAAATCTGTATACTTTTCAAAATCTATAAAAATCAAAGCACGAATAAATCCTGCTGTCCCATTATTTAGATAAGGTGAAACTAAATTTGATTCTATCGGAACCATCCTACCATTATCTGTCGCAATTAATTTTTCAATAATGATATTAATTCCATAATCAATAACATCGCAATCAAAGTCATATATTTTCATCAAAATAAGTAAGCCAGACAATCCATCTAGTCCTAAATTTTTTTCTCTATGCATCAGATGTTGCAGTAATAGCTGATTATTTTTAGCATTCTCATATCGTTGAAAATTGACTAGTTCTTTATTAATAATCTCAGTAATGGTAAAAGACCTTTCCGGTTTACCAGTTAGAAACTCATCTAAACTATTCAGGGATTCAATTTGATAAACATAAATTTCGTTTAAATCTTTAAGGATATCAGATACTGTTGCATCCTTAGAAAATAGTTTTTCTATAATACTTGTAAAATTTGTTTTTAAACCAAATTCAGCCAATAAAGAATTTAAAATATGATATGATTGTGATAAATCGTCCATTGATTTCACATGCAATCTAGCCAACAAAAATAGTAGTAAATTCCCAACTTTATGGCAATCAGATACTTTACCATCTATAGAGTTCCATTCCTTTAAGCTAATTACACTATACAAACCAATAGCTGGTTTATTATCATACTCATAACTATTTTCTAAATCTACAAAGTAAAGTTTATTCTTTGATTTTATAAAATTTCCAGGATGTATATCATTTAAAATAATATTTCGACTATGAAAATATTCAATCAATTCTAACAGTTCCCTGGTAATCAATAAAAAACTTTTAAATCTCTTAATGTTTAACTCCTTATTAGGCTTCTTATAGCTAACAATAGAGTATGGTTTTGTGTATTTTAATAAATCACTACCATCTATAAATTCATAAATATAATATTGGTTAATCCACTCTGTAACAGTTTCACGCACAGCTGGAACACAATCTAATAATTTTTTTGAAATTTCATATTCATTTTTTCTAAGTGCTTGAGTCTCTACTCCTCCAAAAGAAATAATATGAGGTCGGCACTCCTTCAAAATATACTTTTTCCCTTCTATCACTGAATCTACTTGATAGACATTCCCTCCATTTGACTGTGTTAGTACGGTTTTTAATCTATAATTTCTTGCTAAGTATGAATCCTTTATAAACGTATTCTCTTGAATGTCTTGAATCCATTCTGGTAAGTTAAAATATGCTTTTTGATAGTCTTGCCACTTTTCTCCATTTGGTCCTAGCAACGTCGGAATACCTTTTTCTAAATACTCCAAATCTTCTCTAAAGAACCCATATCTGTAAAAAATTGTATTGGAATCTTTATAGGCACGATCGCTTAGAATATAAATTCCCTCCATATTTTTAGGAATAGTTTGATAAAGTAGTTCTAATATGCTACGAAAAGCATCGTTATTTTTAGGATAAATCGTAAAGTATTTCCCTGAATTAGCAGGAGATTCTCTAATAGAGAAATTATAAGCCACATCTTCTTCCCTATATATATACTTATAAGATATCTTCCTATCATCTAACAACGGAGAAAGAAGATTATAGATATCCTTGTAATTATCAAGAGTTGCCGATATGTGAATTTTATAACCATAGACAGGCAAACTTTCTTCGTCTACAATTTTATATTTATACATTCTTTTCTCCTGTTGTTATGATGACTTGTTCTTTAGCAATTACCTCAGTTGGCATTTTCTACATTAAAATTCCAAAACCTTTATAAGTATAAAAATAAACTTAATAATTGAGTATCTTTTACAATACTGTACAAAAGAAAGTAATTGTCACTCTTTCAGACTGATTGAATCTTTCTGATTCGCGTGTTAATTCATGTACAAATGCTGTCATATGCTTCTCCTCCAATTATTTTTTTATAAACCACTTCTGCTACCTAGGATTTGCTTCAAGTGCTTTACAAGTACAGTATAACACGAAAATTGGCTTATTTTAGAAAATCGCATATTTGATATTTTTTCTTATAGAAATTTCAGATTTGCGATTTTGGTAGATTTGATTATTTCCCTGATATAATAAAGTTATTACTAATGAGGAGGGAAGTAATATGAAGAAACAAGTTTTAACATTATTAACGATCGTTGCTGATATTATTATCTTTTTCCCATTTCTAACTAATCGATAAGCTCTTTGTATTGCTGCAAACGCAATTCAAAAAGGGCTATCAATTGTGGATTTTCTAATACTTGCAGAGATTGGATAAAGTGTTCAATCTCTTTTTGATTGCTTCCTTTGGTTTGAAGAAAAATCTGCATTTTCTTTAAAAACTGCCACAATACTTTTTCAAAAACATCGTATGGACGGAGCATGCGCTCCAGCTCAGCTTCAAAGATTGGAATATAAGAAAATAGCTTGCGCTCCATAAGTTCTGAGATGATATTAAGATAACCACTTTTCATATACCATCGATTGTGTACTAACTCTTTAAATTCCTTGGATTTTTCGAGTAAGGAGGTTGATAAAAAGATCAGATCTTGATTGCTCAAGAAGGGCATAGTATTGCAAAAAAGATAGAGTTCAAACCAGGTCCAAGACTCAATAGCGTAGAGGTAGGTAGTCAAAAACTCGCTATCCTCCTCTGTTAGCGGGTAGCTTTTATCTAAGGAATGGAGTGCATTTTTAATCACAATGGCATTCAAACGACGATAGGTCTGCGCCATCTGTTCTTGATCGACTTCCTCCAATAGCTGCTCTAAAGCAGCTATATCCTGATGGGCAAAGCGATCCACAACCTTTCGACCGATTCGTATATGTGGAGATTCTTGATAGTTGTTGAGCTTGTGCCCAAACTCATCAAAATTCATATTGATCCCTTGGATGGCTAATATGAGCTTATCTGCAGATAGCATAGACTGTCCTAGTTCAAACTTGGACAACTGAGAAGCTGTTAGACCCTCACAGGCCACATCTGACTGCTTAAGTTTTCTCGCCAAGCGCAATTCCTTGTAAAATTCTCCCAATTCCATTCTCTCAATCATCTGACCACCTCCTAGCTTTTGCATATTATATCATTATTTACAATCATTTGTCAAAATATTCTGATATTTAAGAGGGCAAAAAAGCCAGCCTTAAGCTGACTCTTTATTCTATAGTATCAAAAGCGAGACTTGGTTTGGCATTGAGATCCAAGCCTGAGAAGTTTTCTTTGTTCCACTCGCTGACGCTAGCATAGGCAATCATTCCTGCATTGTCTCCGCAGAGGCGCAGAGGTGGAATGATGATCTTGACATCTGTGATTTCAGTTGCTAGGCGTTCTCTGAGACCTTTATTGGCTGCCACACCACCTGCCACGACAAGGGTTTTAACAGGGTATTTCTCCAAAGCCTTCTTAGTTTTAGCCATAAGAATATCTAGGACAGCTGCTTGGAAGGAAGCACACAAGTCCTCTGTGGACAAACTTTCTCCCTTTTGCTCGGCATTGTGATGAAGATTGATAAAGGCAGATTTCAAACCTGAGAATGAAAACTCCAGATTATCTTCCTTAATCATGGCACGAGGGAAATCATAAATATCCTGTCCCTGATGAGCTAGCTCGTCAATCTCACGACCTGCAGGATAGGTCAAACCCATGACACGGCCGACCTTATCATAAGCCTCACCAACCGCATCATCACGGGTTTCCCCAACAATCTTGTAATCCCCAGCCTCAGAAACATAGACCAACTCTGTGTGCCCGCCACTTACTAAAAGTGCTAACAAGGGGAACTCCAAAGGCTCCACACTCTGAGCGGCCATAAGGTGACCAGCCATGTGGTTAACAGGGATAAGTGGAAGTCCATGTGCCCAAGCAAAGGCCTTAGCAGCTGACAAACCAACTAGCAAGGCTCCGACCAAGCCCGGTCCATAGGTAACCGCAACAGCTGTCACATCGCCTTCGGTAATCTCTGCTTCTGCCAGTGCCTCCTCGATACAGGCTGTAATGACCTCGACATGGTGACGACTGGCTACTTCGGGCACTACGCCCCCAAAACGTTTGTGACTCTCAATTTGACTAGCAATGACATTGGACAAGAGCTCATCGTCGTTTTTCAAGACGGCGACACTGGTCTCATCACAGGATGTCTCAAATGCTAAAATATATCTATCCTTCATCTATTTCTCTCTTCATGATAATGGCGTCCTCGACTGGGTCATGGTAGTAGGCCTTTCGCTCAGCGATGACTCCCATCTTTTCTTTCTTGTAAAATGCTTGCGCTCGTTGATTTGATTTTCTGACTTCGAGGAAAATCTCCTTGTCTGTCGGCAGTGTCGCAAACAAGGCTGACGCAATTCCCTGACCCTGATAGGCTTCTTTGACAGCGATTTGCAGGACTTCTGCCTCAAAGAGATTCTCCTGTACAGCTAGAAATCCAATCACTTCTGCCCCATCATAAGCCAGAGCATACCAAGTCTGGTCTTGAGCCAGGTCTGCTTGGATTTGTTCCAGCGTCCACGGACTGATTGGGTAAACAGCTGCCATAACAGCGTAGATGGCTTGAGCCAAGTCAGACTGCTGTTGAGTTCGTTTGATTTCTATCATAGGCGTTTAATGTAAGACTCGCCAGACTCCGTGTGGTTCTTAAGCCAGTTTTCCTCAGCCTCAACACGTTTGAGGTAGTTCGGCACAAAGTCGTGCAAGGAGTCTGCTTCCTTGTCCCAAGCCCAAAGAGCTAGATTGGCTGCATTTGGCAAGGTTTCTTTGAAATTAGTCCTTGGCAAGTGTTCTTGAATCTGCTTCACAAAGGGGCCAACTTCTCCGACAAAGGTTACCTGACTAGCCCCCTTGATTAGCTCAATCACTCGCTCAAAAGGCAGGTGCGCTTCTGGCATGACAGGTTTGGCATTTTCATAAAATCCTGCATAAACATTATTGCGACGCGCATCCATCAAGGGGACAAACAAGCCTTCTTGTTGGTAGGGCACCAGAGCCAAGAGACTCGACATACCAACTAACTCGATGTTCAGAGTGTGAGCTAAGGTCTTGGCAGTTGCCACCGCAATTCGCAAGCCTGTGTAGCTACCTGGCCCTTCAGCTACCACGATTCGGTCCAAATCCTTGGGTGTCCAATCCAAACTTGCCATCAAAAAATCGATGGCAGGCATAAGGGCAATACTGTGATTTTTCTTGATATTAATCGTCGTCTCGGCAAGAACCTGCTTGTCCTCTAAAATAGCCAGAGAAAGAGCCTTGCTAGACGTATCAAAAGCTAATACTTTCATAACACATTCCTATCTTTTTGTCTGCTTACTATTATACTACAAAAGCTGGCACATGGGAATTTTCTTTATCCCCAAACAAAAATGCCCTCACTTAACTAAAAATAATTTAAAAAAATGTTCACTTTTCCTTTTCTTTTCCGAATATAAAAGTGAATAAGAAAAAAGGAGGAAAGTTCAATGACAAATTTTGACATTCTTGACAATCAATTTTTATCCTTATCTGAAAATGAATTATCAGATATTGATGGCGGTCTCGCTCCCTTGGTTATCTTTGGAGTAGCAGTATCTTGGAAAGCTATTGCAGGTGGAACAGCACTTATAGGTTCTGGTTTGGCAGCTGGTTATTTTTTAGGAGGAGATTAATATGATGAAAGATTTGAACAACTATTGTGAAATTTCTACTAAGGAATTGCAAGAAATAAAGGGTGGCTTTGGTGTAGGTGTTGGTATCGCTTTATTTATGGCAGCTTATACCATTGGAAAAGACCTTCATAAAAAGTTTGGTAAGTCATGCTAGATAAGAAACACATTTTTAGAAGGATAAATTTTATTGTCTTCATCTCTTACAGTTTGCTCAGCATTCTCAATGATTTAAACATGACTACTATCCCTTTACCAATTGATCTATCTGTTTGTATTGTTTTATTTTTATGCTTCAACTCTATTTTTGAGCAGAACAATGACTCCCATAAAAATAATAAGCTCTGAAAATTCCATTGTCATGTCATTTTAGAAAAATGCAAAGACCACCTCATCTTGATAGATGGGGTGGAATTTTCGTGTCATAAATTTACTATCTTTTGCCACCAAACAAAAACGCCCCAGCATGAGCAGGGCATCTAAGCATTTAATCCAAAGTAAAATACAAACCAAACGACATAGGTTACGAGGAGAAGAAAAAGCGAGTAGAGAGTCACAAAGGTAATTTTCCACAAGAACTTGGTTTGTCGTCGTTCCAGTTTGGTAAATAGAAGATTACCCGCATAAACGCAAGCAACAAAAACAATAAAAGCTACCAAGCGAGCTCCGATAGCAAAAGCAAATAAGTTATACATAGAGCAACCTCCTTAGTTTAAATTTATCTTAATAAGTAAAGTGAAATATTGCATAAGTATCCATTTTTAATATCGCAAATATATTTTTTAAAGACATAAACACATCTACAAGCGCCTATAAACAGAAACCTTAAAAGATAAGTTAAAACTTATAAGATAAGATTCTGTTCATAGACACCAATACTCATATCAACACTTTTACGTAACAACTCATATTTTACAAAAACTTGGTCTTATACGAATCTAGAAAATAGAACCACAGCTGCTCTTGCATATGCTCCTTTAGTTGTATTCCAAGCATTATTTGCTACAATAGGAGATAATCTTATTAGGAATGCGGCATTGCAACTTCTATTATCTGCTAAAAATCCCTTAAAACACTTATCATGATAGAAACAAGCCATATCTAAATCATCAATAGCTGGAATAGAATATCCATTATTTCCCATAACCACAATAATTACCATAAGAGCCTATAGGAAAAAGAGAGCGATCCATTCTAGCCAAATCAGTTGACTCTCCGTTAGTCTCTATATCCGTTACGATTTCGTTTAAAACACGCCTACCTCCAAAGCTTCATTATCTAAACCAAGCTCCTCTGCTTTATCTAATCTAACTACAGGGAAAGCATGTTCATTCAATTCGGTAACTTTATCCAATTCAGAAGTATCTATAAAGTTAAACATAATATCAATAGCACTAAACAATATAGTTTCCGAATTATTTCCTTTCCAGCTTATACTATTTCTTTCTATTATTATAGCATATACTTTTTGATATTGCAAGCGTTTACCAAAGAAATCGTCCCATGACTTTCTCGTTTCCGTCTTTTACTAATTTTTCATTTTGTGGTATAATTGAAATAATTGTAACGAATCAAGGTCAATCTAGACACAAAATGGAATGAAATCAAGCAAATCTATGCTAAAAGTTTGGAATAAGCTGACCTGTAAAATAGAAAGGAACTATATGATTTACAAAGTTTTTTATCAAGAAACAAAAGAACGTAGCCCACGTCGTGAAACAACACGCGCACTATACCTAGACATCGATGCCAACTCAGAACTTGAGGGCCGTATCGCTGCTCGCCAACTTGTCGAAGAAAATCGCCCAGAGTACAATATCGAGTATATCGAACTCTTGTCTGACAAATTGCTAGATTACGAAAAAGAAACTGGCGCCTTCGAAATTACGGAGTTCTAATATGGCCTACACTCTTAAACCTGAAGAAGTCGGCGTTTTTGCCATCGGTGGTCTGGGAGAAATCGGGAAAAATACATACGGAATTGAATACCAAGATGAGATTATCATCGTCGATGCTGGGATTAAATTCCCAGAAGATGACTTGCTGGGTATCGACTATGTCATTCCTGACTACTCATACATCGTGGACAATATCGACCGCGTCAAGGCTGTTTTAATCACACACGGACACGAGGACCACATTGGTGGGATTCCGTTCCTGCTCAAGCAAGCAAATGTCCCTATCTATGCTGGACCACTTGCCTTGGCTTTGATCCGTGGGAAACTCGAAGAACACGGCCTCTTGCGCAACGCCAAACTTTACGAAATAAACCACAACACTGAGTTGACCTTTAAAAATCTCAAGGCAACTTTCTTTAGAACGACTCACTCTATTCCAGAGCCTTTGGGAATTGTCATTCATACTCCGCAAGGAAAAATCATCTGTACGGGCGACTTCAAGTTCGACTTTACTCCAGTTGGAGAACCTGCAGACTTGCATCGTATGGCTGCCCTTGGTGAAGAAGGCGTGCTTTGTCTTCTGTCTGACTCAACAAATGCAGAAGTGCCAACCTTTACCAACTCTGAAAAAGTCGTTGGTCAGTCCATCATGAAGATTATCCAAGGCATTGAAGGACGTATCATCTTTGCATCCTTTGCCTCAAATATCTTCCGTCTCCAGCAAGCAACTGAAGCTGCTGTTAAGACTGGACGTAAGATTGCGGTCTTTGGTCGTTCTATGGAAAAGGCCATTGTCAACGGAATCGACCTTGGCTACATCAAAGCTCCTAAGGGAACCTTTATCGAGCCAAATGAAATCAAAGACTACCCTGCTGGCGAGGTTCTGATCCTCTGTACAGGTAGTCAGGGCGAGCCTATGGCAGCCCTCTCTCGTATCGCCAACGGAACCCACCGTCAGGTACAACTCCAACCCGGTGATACCGTTATCTTCTCTTCAAGCCCAATCCCTGGAAATACGACTAGCGTCAACAAGCTGATTAACATCATTTCTGAAGCTGGTGTCGAAGTTATCCACGGTAAAGTGAACAATATCCATACATCTGGACACGGTGGCCAGCAAGAGCAAAAACTCATGCTCCGCTTGATTAAGCCAAAATACTTCATGCCTGTCCACGGTGAATACCGCATGCAAAAAGTCCATGCTGGACTAGCAGTGGATACTGGTGTTGAGAAGGACAATATCTTTATCATGAGTAATGGTGATGTGCTTGCCCTTACTGCTGACTCAGCTCGTATTGCAGGTCATTTCAACGCCCAAGACATCTATGTCGATGGAAATCGTATCGGTGAAATCGGCGCAGCTGTCCTCAAAGACCGTCGTGATCTATCTGAAGACGGTGTCGTTTTAGCAGTCGCAACTGTTGACTTCAAGTCGCAGATGATTCTATCTGGTCCAGACATCCTCAGCCGAGGCTTTGTCTACATGAGAGAGTCTGGCGACCTGATTCGCCAAAGCCAGCGTATCCTCTTCAATGCCATTCGTATCGCACTGAAAAACAAGGATGCTAGCGTGCAATCTGTCAATGGTGCCATTGTCAACGCTATTCGCCCCTTCCTCTATGAAAATACCGAACGTGAACCGATTATCATCCCGATGATCCTCACACCAGATGAAGAATAATACTCTTCGAAAATCTCTTCAAACCACGTCAGCTTCGCCTTGCCGTATATATGGTTACTGACTTCGNNCTTTGATTTTCATTGAGTACAAGTCAACAAAACAGCCCCGTCTTCGGAGCTGTTTTTCTCTATGCTTTCTTTTGAGATTAAAACTCAATGAAAATCAGACCAGAAGGCTAGGAAAATGCATAACTTGAGTTAGCTCCCATAGTTCGGGGAACTATGGGAGGTTGGAGATGAATCAAAGCCAAGCTTTGAACTCATTCGTAAGAAGCCGACGACGTATCATTTTGATTTTTGAAGAGTTTTAGAAATACTACGATTTTTACCTTCCAGATACACCATCAAAATAGAAATATCTGCTGGGTTTACTCCCGAAATACGGCTGGCTTGGCCGATGGTTTCTGGATTGATGAGTTTGAACTTCTGACGAGCTTCGGTTGCGATAGAATCAATGTCATCCCAATCAATATTGGCTGGAATGCGTTTTTCTTCCATACGTTTCATCTTAGCAACCTGGTCCATGGCTTTGGAAATATAGCCTTCGTACTTGATTTCTGTTTCAATCAATTCGATAATCTTGTCATCCAAGTCCTCTGCAGCTGGTCCGATGAAGGCCACCACATCTTGGTAAGAAACTTCTGGACGGCGAAGGAACTCCTTGGCTGTCACTGCATCTGTCAACGGCTTGAAGCCCATCTCCTCAACCTTGGCATTGGTTTCCTTGACTGGCTTGAGTTTGATGCTGTCTAGGCGTTTCATCTCATTTTCAAATTGATTTTTCTTGATTTCAAAGCGAGTCCAGCGTTCATCATCCACAAGACCAATCTCACGGCCCATCTCAGTCAAACGCATATCAGCATTGTCATGGCGGAGAATGAGGCGGTATTCAGCACGACTGGTCAAAAGGCGATAAGGCTCAATCGTTCCCTTGGTCACCAAGTCATCAATCATCACCCCGATATAACCGTCACTGCGCTTCAAAATCAACTCAGGTTTACCTTGGATTTTCAGAGCCGCATTGATCCCAGCGATAATCCCTTGGCCTGCTGCCTCTTCATAACCTGACGTTCCATTAGTCTGACCAGCAGTGAAAAGTCCGGAGATTTTCTTGGTTTCCAGAGTCGCACGCAACTGGTGTGGCAAGACCATATCGTACTCGATGGCATAACCTGTTCGCATCATCTCTGCATTTTCCAAACCTTTGATAGAATGAACCAGCTCACGCTGGACATCCTCAGGTAGACTGGTTGAGAGGCCTTGGACATAGACTTCCTCTGTATTGCGCCCTTCTGGCTCTAGGAAAAGTTGGTGGCGTTCCTTGTCTGCAAAGCGCACAATCTTGTCTTCAATCGACGGACAGTAACGAGGTCCCACTCCCTTGACCACACCTGTAAACATAGGCGCACGGTGGAGGTTGTTTTGGATAATCTCATGACTGGTACCATTGGTGTAGGTCAACCAGCATGGCACTTGATCCTTGACATAGTCCTCATCACGTGAAGTGTATGAGAAGTGATTAGGCGCTTCGTCCCCTGGCTGAATCTCGGTCACATCGTAGTTGATAGAAGAAGCCTTGACACGTGGAGGTGTTCCTGTCTTGAAACGACCAATTTCGAGTCCTAATTCCTTAAGATTGTCAGCAAGGTTAATAGAAGCCAAGCTGTGGTTAGGACCTGATGAGTACTTGAGGTCTCCGATGATAATTTCCCCACGGAGGGCTGTTCCTGTCGTCACGATAACAGCCTTGGCAGCATACTCTTGATGAGTCGCTGTACGCACACCGACAACCTTGCCATCTTCCACCAAAATCTCATCAATCATGGTCTGACGAAGGGTCAGATTTTCTTGATTTTCAACTGTCTTGCGCATCTCCTTAGAGTAAAGCTCCTTGTCAGCCTGCGCACGAAGGGCACGAACGGCAGGACCTTTCCCAGTGTTGAGCATCTTCATCTGGATGTAAGTCTTGTCAATGGTCTTGGCCATCTCGCCACCGAGGGCATCAACTTCACGCACGACAATTCCCTTGGCAGAACCACCGATAGAGGGATTACAAGGCATGAAAGCCAGCATTTCAATGTTAATGGTCGCAAGCAAGACCTTGCATCCCATACGGCTAGCAGCCAAGGAAGCCTCAACCCCAGCGTGTCCCGCACCAATTACAATAATATCGTATTCTTCAGTAAAATTATATGTCATATTTCTCTCCTATTTCTCAAGATGAATGTGTCTTAGTTGGCCGTCCCAATCTGGCAGGGCTGTTTTTAGAAAGGCTGGAACTAGATTGATACCCTTAATCTTGTCTATGTCAATCCACTCACAAGGCTGCGTTTTTTCGTCTTCCTGCATGGTCAATGGAGCATCTTCAAGCAAGTCCACCAGATAATGAAACTCGATATTGTAATAGGAAACACCGTCCTGTTCAAAATGATTTTCAACCACAAAAGCTAGCTGCCCAGCTTGAGCTTTAACACTCAGTTCTTCCCTCACTTCGCGGACTACCGCGTCTTCCGTTCTTTCATTGACTTGGATAGCACCACCAATTGTGTAATACTTGCCCTTATCTTTGGTGACTAGAAGCTTACGATTTTGGACAATCAAAGCTGTCGCCCGAACACCAAAAACCGTATTGCCTACTTTTGTCCGAAAGTCTTGTTGAGTCATTTCTATCCTTTCCCTTAAACGACACAAAAACAGTCAAAACTCCAAAGAGGTGCAGGACAAAAAAGCCTGCAACATCCATGAGCTTTGACCATCATTTCTATTGCTTTTATTATTGTAGCAAATTGAGAAAATTTGTCAATCTAAATGTACTGACAAACTTGTCCATCTCGGTAAGCATTGTCAATCAAACCACCACCTAGACATTCTTCGCCATCGTAAAAGACAACTGCCTGACCTGGTGTAATCGCGCGTTGCGGTTCTGCAAAGATGACCTCTGCCTTGTCTCCTTTGACATGTACTGTCACCTTAGAATCAGGCTGACGGTAGCGGAATTTAGCCGTACATTCTAGCGTAAATTCCTCGGGCATGTCACGAGTAAAGTGGACTTGACTAGCCTCTAGGCTGGTTGACATGAGTGAATCATGGTAGAATCCTTGGCCGACATAGAGGATATTCTTGCTTAGGTCTTTTCCGACAACGAACCAAGGTGCATTGTCACCGCCGTGTTGCCCACCGATACCGAGACCACCACGCTGACCAATCGTATAGTACATAAGACCTGCATGCTCGCCCATATCGCGACCATCCACAGTCATCATGCGACCAGGCTGAGCTGGTAGGTAGTTGCTGAGGAAATTTTTAAAATTCTTTTCTCCGATAAAACAAATCCCTGTCGAATCTTTCTTCTTAGCAGTCGCAAGTCCTGCTTCTTCTGCTAGTCTGCGAACTTCAGGCTTTTCCAAATGTCCTAGTGGAAACATGGTTTTTTGAAGTTGTTCTTGCGAAAGCTGGCTGAGGAAATAGGTCTGATCCTTGCCATTGTCCACGCCACGAAGCATGTGAACAATGCCATCCTCATCACGCGCTACACGGGCATAATGCCCAGTAGCTACATAGTCTGCCCCCAAGGTCATGGCATAGTCCAAAAAGGCCTTGAACTTGATTTCCTTGTTGCACATAACATCTGGATTTGGCGTGCGTCCTGCACGGTATTCCGCTAAGAAATACTCAAAAACGCGGTCCCAGTACTCTTTTTCAAAATTGACAGAGTAATAGGGAATACCGATCTGGTCTGCCACCGCAGCCACATCCTTGTAATCTTCGGTCGCCGTACAGACCCCGTTTTCATCTGTGTCATCCCAGTTCTTCATGAAAATACCGATCACATCGTAGCCCTGCTCCTTGAGCAAAAGAGCCGTCACCGACGAATCAACACCACCACTCATCCCCACGACAACACGTGTTTTAGAGTTATCACTCATGGTAAGTCTCCCATCTATTCGTTTATTTATACCCCTCAAAATTCTATTTACTATGACTTTCAATAGAATTTCTTCGAGTATAGTCTTTTCGTTTGCTTTTAGGACTAGGCAACGAGTCGCAGGCATAACTTGAGTTCGCTCAATCAGTCTGGGAGACTGATTGAGGTTATAAATCAGACAAGCTAAGCTTGCATCTCATTTCGAGTTAACGACGTAATAAAAGATAAACGAAATGACTAGTTCACGATTGAAGGTCGTGTGTGCTTTAACGATTGAAGGTCGCTTGAGCAGTATTCATTATAACATGCTTGGTTAGAGAAGACAAGGAAAGGAGCCAATCTTGACTCCTTTATTGAAGAAATTGTTTTAACCTTGTCCTTTCTTTTCTAAGCCGAAAATGAAATGGTAATCGATAAAGATGCCCATGATTGAATAGGCACATAAAATATCCTATACTTACCTTCCATTATTCCGTGATTGAATGTATTTAGCAACAATATAGATAAGAAAGGCAAACATGATTACCAGATAGCTCACTATAAGGAAAACATGCTTAAAAATACTAGTATCAAATAAACTCACGATAGCTAATAATAGATTCATAATAAATACTATAGTCGCAAATAGTTGTACTTTTTTATCTTTCATAACTAGTCCCAGCCTAAATTACTTTCCAATATCCTACCGAAATTATAGCCGGTAATATAGCCTGACATATAACCTGTTGCTGCACCACAAGTAGCTAAAATGAATGCATAGCTAACTGTACCAATAACTGGTAAGGTTATTGTCCCTAGTGCTGCACCAGCTGCCGCTCCAGTTATAGCTCCTGCTATTCCGCTTGCGACACCACCTACACCTCCACAAAGCAAGGCAAGCCACCCTTCACCATCAAGATACATCATCTCTTCTTCATCAATAGTAACATAGTTGTTTGGTAATACGAGTTCCATCAAAATTCTCTTTTTTATTAATCACTTGTTAGGATAGTTTCCTAACAAGTGATCGCAGGCTTTGTTTAGTTACCTAAATTAGACTTCCTTCCTTTATCTTATTTTAAATATTTAAAACCAGTTACTGCTTGAAGCTTAACAGTTTACTTAATTCAAATAACAGCTAATCACTGATTCCCTGATTTTATCAAATATACTAATAACAACAATTGTGATACGATCATCATTATAAGAACAACATTTAACGAATCAAAGTTTTTCCGAGATAATAATAAAGCAACAGCAAGCAGTATTATTACTAAAGATTGAATAACTACTATTACTCTTAACATTTTATCCTCTACCAGTAACCAAAGCATAGTATCTATTTTCAAAACCGAGCATAACTATTGCACCTATTGCTCCAAATGCAACCAGCATTGCTCCCCTAATACCCCACTTATTTTTTTGATAATCAGAGTTTTTATATCCTGAATAGTAGACTCTTTCTCCTAACACATATCCTGTGCTATACGATGCGCCACCAATTGTGATAGCCAAGGCAACAATGGCCGAAATTGACATTGGTTCTCCGCCATCAAGATACATCATCTCTTCTTGTTCAAGATCAACATAATTATTTGGCAATACGAGTTCCATTTGTTTTCTCCTTTTTTATTAAGCATGGTTAGGATAGTTTCCTAACAAGTGAGCATCGACTTTGTTTATAGCACTTAGTTACCTAGATAAGATACTTTTTTGCCTAATCATATTCTATAGATGAACAGATTTGCAAACCTAATTAGTTGAAATTATTTCATTTGTTGTACGAACAGTATGAATCTAGATTATCTTCTTATTACTAATCAATATCCTTCGTGATTTTATCTTATCATACTCTCTATTCATACAGAAATTAAAATTATTTCTTAACCAACTTGTATAATAGAAAAAATCTAGTTGATTGATTCTGATGAGCCGTATTCTAATTTTATCAATCTTTTCTTGCCAGTTATTATTGTTACTAATAGAAATCTCATACAGCAGTAACTCGGCAAGACCTGTACACAGAAGGGTGTTCTGAGAATCTTCGATTTTTTTCAAAATATCCTCAAAGATCTCGCTATCCGTTAAAAAGGTAGATTGGTTAATCGCATCATACAGCTGAAGAGACATTAAGTCAGAATAACTTAGCTCTGATTTTTGTATCTTATCCTTTAACGTTTTCGTCAAATCGCTTTCAAACGAATCTTCTTTTTCCCATTTATTTTGATTAAAAAGAAATTCCGTCTTATTAAAAACGAGATGATTGATATCCATTATAGTCCAGAAAAATATTGTAGTAAGCATGATGATTGCAAAAGGAATTTTTAAAATAAATACTAGGATAATAGCAATTTCAAGAATAAAACTCCATATAATCCTAGATCTTAAATCATCAGGCGACAAACTTTTACGATGGAATGAAAAATAGGGCGAGAATCTCACATTCACTTTTTTCCTTCTTATAAAAATAAAGGGAAAAATCTTAATAAGACCTTCTTTCTTGTATAAATCTTTCAATGCGTATAGTATGTCTAAAACTATTTTTGATAAAATCAAACTACAGAAAGCAAGACTCATACTAATCACAAAATCAAGGGGAGATTCTAGATTCAATAGTAAGTTATTCACTAGGACATGCAACTCTAGCCACAAGACAAAAAGAGGGAGCATTAGTAAGAAAACAATTAGTTTACGTATCATAATTTTACAGTGTCCTTATCATTTTCTTAATTTTGGATAAACTATCATTGCTATGGTTAAAATCAAAAATATTAAATTAATCATAATGATTAATTTCTTTAGTTCCTCATCAACATGATCATATGCTAAAAAAGTTACAGAGGAAATTAGTAGAAATGCCAAAAATACAATAACAAAAATTTTTTCAATTTTCATACCCATTTTACAATCACCATAAGTCGTTTAAGTTTAGATCTCTGCGATGAATATCATTATTTGCCCAAATTGTTGTGATTGCATCACCAATTGACATCCAAGTTGCAAATCTGTTAATAGCAGAAGTTGCAAAACCTGCTTTATTGATAACAACTTTAGTCATCATCGTCTCTATAAAAATATTTTCTATACACTCTTGATAATACCAAAATTAATGTCAATATCATACCAAGAGCTATAATAATAGAATTTATTAGATTTATTTTAGTATATCCAATCACNNGTGATTGGATATACTAAAAATGACAAAAAATGAATTTCACCAATTCCAGCAAAAAAATGTTTCATTTTAAATATCCCAATTTTACCTTTCGTCTTAACAATCCACTAACAACTCTATTGACTTCTCTTTTTTTTTGAAAAATCTTGATAGCAAATTTGCTCCACTTAATGCCACTAAGATTTCAATGGGCAAAAAATAGTAATCCCATATCAAATGGGAAATCAGCAATGTTAGAAATAGTATACAGTCAATATAACTATTCTGAAAATACTCTGTAATTACATAATACAGAAATGCCACAACCACTGAAATTAAAACAACCATCATAATACTATCATCCTGTTCTTAATTTATTGTCACTTTTTCCATCCCATTCATCAATAGCATTAAAAAATCCAATCAAGAAATGATTACCCACTCACTAATACTATTCTAAAATTTAATTTTTTGGGGGATTTAGTAACGCAATTCCAATTAGCAATACACCTAATATAAATAAAAGTATTTCCCAAAATTTATTCTCAGTTTTAATAAAAGGTATAAGATACATACTAACCAATATGGAACTTACTCCTAAAATAGCAAAGACCACTCTGACTCTATCACTTAGTTTAAACATATTTAATTCCCCATAAAATAAGCAGTGGCTACGTTTACTGTAACATTCCCCCGTCTTTATGTAGAGATAATCCCCTATCAATACACCTCATCTCTTCTTACTCAATAGCAGAATAATTATTTGGTGATACGAGTTTCATAAGATTTCTCCTCTTTAACGTTGCATGGTTAGGATAGTTTCCTAACAGGTAATAGTCAACTTTGTTTATAGTACTTAGTTACCTAGATAAGATATCCTTTCACTATTTGATTTTAAAGAGAAGTAAGATTTAACCATATCTATCTCACTTCTTATTTTTAAATAACTCATACTCTTTTTCTCTGATAAAGGGAAGTGAGAAATTAGAAAAAATTAGTAGAATTGAAAATAGGTATCCATCTTTTTGCATTGCTAAAACATAGCCTAAAAATAAATAGACAATCAAATCTAGTACAAAAAGAGAAAATATCCTCCTTTTCATTACATTACTTGTCTTAAAGATTCTATTTAATAGAATCTTTATTGTAGTATCTACACAAATTTTTATCAAAAAAATAAGAGTTAGTACACGATTAGCAACTGTACCATGAAGAATAAATGGAAATATAGTTAATATAAAACTAGAAATCTCTAAATATTTTATCCAAGGAGATTGAGACATCTTACTTTTAAACTGACTGATTTTCCTATACTCGCTAGCTAATCTAGTATCAAAATCTTTACCAATTATATTAAAGATTAAGAACTCCAGGATAAAAATACTGATTAATACGATATAAGTAGAAACCTTTCCTGGGAAATATTTATTGATTAAAATCGGGAAACTCATTAACAGAATCGAATTTATGGCTAGACAGATAGATACTATTTTATTTTTCACTGAATATATAGGGAGCGATACTATCGAATAGAGAAACGCTAAAAAAAGAAGCAAGAAATACTCTGTGCTGCTAATTAGCGGCGCCCTTAATGATAAAAATATATACAGCCAACACACGATGAGGTGTATTTTTCGAATCTTATCTACACTACTCATTCTTCCTCCTCTTATCTTTAGTTCCATTTTTAAACTATGTCAACCTTTTTCACAAATTTATTTCGACTTTCTTTTTTACTTTTTACATTGCTATGATACAATATTTTTAACAAAATTTTATTGTTTGTTAACTTTTTTCACGAAAAGGAGAAAATCATGCGTTATGATTTCGGAAAGGTCTATAAAGAAATACGTGAGTCAAAGGGGCTGACCCAAGAAGAGGTCTGTGGGGGTGTTCTCTCAAGAACCAGCTTATCAAAAATCGAAAGTGGCAAGACAACCCCAAAATATGAAAATATGGAATTTCTTCTCCGTCAAATCAATATGAGTTTTGAAGAGTTTGAATATATCTGTCAACTTTATCAACCAAGTCAACGCACAGAGATTATGCAAACCTATCTCAATATGCGTTCCATTATCGGGACCAGCGATCTTGTCAATTTATTTCAAAAATGCCAAGACTACCTCAAGACCCACCACGATCTCCCTATAGAAGAAATCAGAGATATGCTTGAAGTTGTTATTTATCTCCGTCAACACGGGGCAGGGGAACTATCAAAACACGCAGAACAGGTTGTCAAAAAACTTTGGAAAAAAATTGAAAAACAAGATACATGGTATGAGAGTGATCTAAAAATCCTCAATACCATTCTTTTCAGTTTTCCCATTGAATACCTCCATCTCATCACTGGAAAAATATTGCAACGCCTAGAAGTCTATAAAAACTATCAACATTTATATGACTTGCGAATGACAATTCTATTAAACCTTTCCACACTCTATCTATACAATCAAGATAAAAACATGTGTAAGCAAATCTGCTACACTTTACTAGAGGACGCCAAGAATAAGAAAAGCTACGATAGGCTGGCTATCTGCTATGTCCGTATTGGGATTTGTACAGACGATTCTAAACTTATCCAAAAAGGGTTCTCCCTTCTGGAGCTAACCGAGGAAACTTCTATGCTGTCTCATCTCAAAAAAGAAGTAGAGATCTATTACCAAGCGAAGGAAAGATAAAAAAGCCGAGGGATTTCCTCGACTCTTTACATATTATTTGTTCGTTAGTTCTTAATACCAGCCATTGTTAAGCCAGAAGTTTTTAGCAGCAGTCCATGAACCGTAACGTCCTGCAACGTAGGCATCTGCTACACGTTCTTGGTTTTCAGCTGAGTAGTCACCGTTCAGGTATGAATCTGTTAATTGGTAACGTCCGATATAACGTCCATTTGTAGCTGTATAGCTACCACCTGATTCTTTTTGAGCGATCCATTCTTTGGCTTCTGCTTCAGATCCGCTTACAGTTGAAACAACTGTTTCACTTACTACTGGAGTTTCTGCTACTGGAGCTGAAACAGTTTCATCTTGAGCGGCTGGTGCCGCATAAGTAGCTGGCGCTGGTGTTGCAACAGGCGCTACAGGGCCATCGATAACCAACTCTTGATCAACATAAATCAAATGAATGTTATCAATGTGGTTGTTTTCTGCCAATTTTTCAACTGTTGTGTTGTGAGTTTCAGCGATTTCTGAAAGTGTATCACCTTCTTTAACAGTGTAAGTTGATGATTCTTGAGCAGATACAAATGATGGAGCAAATACTGCAAACAAGGCAGCTACTCCTGCAAGAGTTGCTTTAATCTTTTTAGTTATTGATTTCATATTCGAAAATTCTCCTTCTTTCTATAGTTCTATCATACCCTTTAAATATTACCGTTTCTTGACACTTTTATGTAGAAATATTACAAAATTATTTTTTATTTCCCTAAATAAGGTGTTTTTTGTCATAAAAGATACTATTTTTATGCTATTTGAGGTATTAGAAAGGTTTTCATCCACAATTAAAGCCAAGCCCCTCATTCTTTGATATAATAGAGATAAGAATTTTTATAAGGGGAAACTGATGAAATCACTTCGTTTTCAATCTGTCTTTGATATCATCGGACCAGTTATGATTGGCCCATCTAGTAGCCATACCGCTGGTGCTGTTCGTATTGGGAAGATTGTCTCTTCCATTTTTGATGATACTCCGACAGAAGTTGAATTCCAACTTTTTAACTCATTTGCCAAGACCTATCGTGGTCACGGAACAGACCTAGCCCTTGTTGCAGGTATTTTAGGAATGGATACAGATGATCCTGAAATTCCAAATAGTCTGGAAATTGCCCACAAGCGTGGTATCAAGATTGTCTGGACCATTCAGAAAGACAGCAATGCCCCTCACCCTAACACCACTAAAATTACTGTTAAAAATGCCCACAAGACCATCAGCGTGACTGGTATTTCTATCGGTGGAGGAAATATTCAGGTAACCGAACTCAATGGTTTTGCCGTCTCTCTCAATATGAATACACCGACTATCATCATCGTTCATCAAGATATTCCAGGTATGATTGCCCTTGTTACAGAGGCGCTTTCCCGCTATGGTATCAATATCGCCCAGATGAATGTCACTCGTGAAAAAGCTGGTGAAAAAGCCATTATGATTATCGAAGTTGACAGTCGCAACTGTGATGAGGCTATCGAAGAAATTCGAAAAATCCCTCATCTCCACAATGTCAATTTCTTTAAATAGGAGGAAGCATGTTTTATTCTATCAAAGAATTGGTCGAGCAAGCAGATCTGGACTTTCAAGGAAATGTCGCAGAACTCATGATTACAACAGAGTTTGAATTGACCGGTCGCGAACGTGAAGAAGTCTTCCTTCTCATGGAACGCAATCTGGAAGTTATGAAAGCCTCTGTCCAACTTGGCCTCAATGAAAATAAATCTCGTAGTGGCCTGACAGGTGGAGATGCTGCCAAATTGGATCACTACATCAAAAACGAAAAAACTTTATCAGATTACACGATTCTCTCTGCTGCCCGAAATGCTATCGCAGTCAATGAACACAATGCTAAAATGGGCTTGGTCTGCGCTACTCCTACCGCAGGAAGTGCCGGTTGTCTCCCTTCCGTTCTCACTGCTGCTATTGAAAAATTAGACCTCAGCCACGAGCAACAATTGGATTTCCTCTTTGCTGCTGGTGCCTTTGGACTAGTCATCGCAAACAATGCCTCCATCTCAGGTGCTGAGGGTGGGTGTCAAGCTGAAGTTGGTTCAGCCTCTGCTATGAGTGCTGCCGCCTTGACTCTGGCTGCAGGTGGAACACCTTATCAGGCCAGTCAAGCTATTGCCTTTGTCATTAAAAATATGCTAGGCCTCATCTGTGACCCTGTTGCAGGTTTGGTCGAAGTTCCCTGTGTCAAACGTAATGCCATGGGAGCTAGCTTTGCTTTCATCGCAGCAGACATGGCCTTGGCAGGTATCGAATCTAAAATCCCTGTGGATGAAGTGATCGATGCCATGTACCAAGTAGGAGCAAGCATGCCAACTGCCTTTCGTGAAACAGCTGAAGGTGGACTCGCTACCACCCCTACTGGTCGTCGCCTCCAAAAAGAGATTTTCGGAGAATAAGCTTATCAAATAGGAGAAACCATGACCTCTATCACAGCGATTTTTTTCGATTTGGATGGAACCCTCGTTGATAGTTCTATCGGGATTCACAATGCCTTTACCTATACCTTTAAAGAGCTGGGGGTGCCTAGCCCTGATGCCAAAACTATTCGTGGTTTTATGGGACCACCTCTCGAAAGTAGTTTTGCGACCTGCCTGTCCAAAGACCAAATTTCTGAAGCCATGCAGATATATCGTTCTTACTATAAGGCAAAAGGCATCTATGAAGCTCAACTCTTTCCTCAGATTATAGACTTGCTTGAGGAGTTATCGAGCAGTTATCCACTCTACATCACCACGACAAAGAATACATCTACTGCTCAAGACATGGCCAAAAACTTGGAAATCCATCATTTCTTTGATGGTATTTATGGTTCTAGCCCTGAAGCACCCCATAAGGCAGATGTCATTCACCAAGCCTTACAGACACATCAACTAGCACCAGAACAAGCCATCATCATCGGAGATACCAAGTTTGATATGCTGGGAGCTCGAGAAACAGGTATTCAGAAATTGGCCGTCACTTGGGGATTTGGAGAGCAAGCAAATCTACTAAACTATCAACCTGATTATATCGCTCACAAACCCTTAGAAGTTTTGGCGTATTTTCAATAGCATAGACTGGGCGACAACTCTATTTCAGAAGAAAATGAAGTAATACTCAATGAAAATCAAAGAGCAAACTAGGAAACTAGCTGCGGGCTGCTCAAAACACTGTTTTAAGGTTGTAGATGGAACTGACGAAGTCAGCTC
>NZ_VMMR01000031.1:86714-95436 GCF_013277285.1 Streptococcus sp. 339
CGAAGTCAGTAACCATATACGGCAAGGCGACGTTGACGTGGTTTGAAGAGATTTTCGAAGAGTATAAGCCTCTACATAACAAAACGCATATTACCAAGGCTCAAGACCTGATAATATGCGTTTTTCTGATTTTAAAGATTTTTTATTCAACGTGGGTTGTTTGATTGGCAAAGGCGATAATGGCTTGCTTCAACTCATCTCCACTAAGAGTGCGGAACTCTTCAATCTTTTGATCGATGGCTTCTAGAGGCATGACATTAACCTTACCAACGAAAATCTTATCCATAACTTGGTTATCAACAAGTTCGGTTGATACCAAGAGTTCTTCGTAAAGTTTTTCGCCTGGGCGGATTCCAACTTCAACGATTGGAATTTCGCTTTCGGTGTGTCCACTTAGAAGGACCATTTTCTTGGCCAAGTCATAGATTTTGACTGGTTTGCCCATATCAAGGATAAAGACTTCCCCATCCTTGGCATAAGCACCAGCATGGATAACCAGACGGCTAGCTTCTGGAATAGTCATAAAGTAACGGGTCATACGGAAGTCTGTCACCGTTACAGGCCCACCTTCAGCAATCTGACGTTCAAAGACTGGAATGACACTACCACGACTACCAAGAACATTCCCAAAACGAACCGCACAGTAGGTCGATTGGCTACGTTGGTTAAAGCCAGTGACAATCAACTCAGCCACGCGCTTGGTTGCTCCCATAACATTGGGTGGATTAACTGCCTTATCTGTCGAAATCATAACCATCTTAGACACTTTAGCTTCATCAACAGCCTTAGCAACATTGTAGGTTCCGCGGATATTGTTTTTGAAGGCTTCTTTTGGATTGCGCTCCATCATAGGAACATGCTTGTGGGCTGCCGCATGATAAACAATAGCAGGTTTGTACTGCTCAAAGACTTGCAAGAGACGGTCGTAGTCTTGAATGTCCGCAATCACAGGTACATAATCAATCCCTTGGAACTTACGAATCAATTCATGATAAACAAGGTAGATTGAGTTTTCCCCATGACCGAGCAAGACAATGCGTTCAGGATTGAAGCGACTAACTTGACGACAGATTTCAGAACCGATTGAACCTCCAGCTCCTGTGACTAAGATGGTCTTACCTGTCAGTTCTGCACCCAGACGCGATTCGTCAAGACGAATTTCCTGACGACCCAAAAGGTCTGTGATATCAATCTTCTGGAAGCCTCCACCTGCTGGGTGAAGTCCTTGAACAACCGTTTCAACCTTAGGCATCTTGTAACATTTGACACCCAGCTTATTACACATCTGCAAGATACGCTCATACTCTGACGAATCAAGCGACGGAATCACAACGATGACACGCTCGATTTGATGGCGTTTGGCTAATTCAGGCAGATTGTCATAAGAGCCCAAAACAGGGATACCACCAAGTTTTTGACCCTTTTTCTTAGCATCCTTATCCAAGATACCGACCAGTTCTAATTCACTGGTTGGATGTTGGTAACTATCCATAAAGAGGGCTCCGCCATCACCAGCACCAATCAAGAAGGTTCGACGGTGTTCTCCATCACCACTACCTTTTTTGCGTCTGGAGTAGAGTAACTGCCAAGTAATCCGTGGCAATAAAATCAAGAAGGTACTCAACAAGATAAAGAGAATGATGAAACGGATGGAGAAGAGTGGCAAGAAGGCATAGCAGATTCCATAAGACAAAACACTGCTGGCAGTCACACCAAAAAAGATTTTCATGAAATCCGTAATCTTGCTGTAACGACTAATACTAGCATTCAACCCCCAAAAACCAATCATCAATTGATAGAACAGAAAGGCCAAACTCGTATAGATAATGTAGTCAACAGGTGCTGGATTAATCAAGCCGTAGAATAAGATATAAGATACAATGATGGAAACCACCATACTCAAAATATCAAATATTCCCCAGAAAACCTGCTTTTGTTGTTTATTTAAAATTTCCACCAGATCAATCACATAATCTGTTAGTTTTTTATTCATGTCAATCTACTCCTCCTTAAAAGAGTTTTACTATATTGTTATTGTAGCACATTTTAATTTATTTGGCTTATTTTTCCAAATAAATTACTGTTCCCTTGTACTCTTTCTTCCATTTAAATCCTCTAATTAAACCTACAATCGTTCCAAGGCCATAAGCAAAGTGAATGGAAAATAAAAGAAAGGGCATCACAATTAGAAATCCATTTTTATGTTTTAATAAAGTCAGCAAAGTGAGTAATGACAAAAGTAGAAAATAGGCACCTAATAGTAAAGTTATGAATACGAATGTGATCGGTAACAATGCTAGACTAAACACAAGACTCAAAACAAATAAACAAGGAATATAGTGAAATAATGATAAACACTTAAACTGAACATGACTTGTCAAGCCAATCCACAAACCATTTGAATACTTTTGATGCAGCATTTTCTTGAATGTTGGTCGAATATACTGATAAGATAGAATACTTGGGCTATAGCGGATTTTATAACCATGTTCTCGAATTCTATAATGAATATCATTATCTTCAGTTCGGCCAAGTTGCTCATTTACTAAACCAACCTTCTGGAAAACCTCTCGTTTATACATTCCATGAAAAATAGAAGAAACATATCTATCCTCGGCACTATTTCGATAATTGGCAATGCTACTGCCAAACATATTTTCCTCAACAAGATGCAAGGTCTCTCCCCATTTTCCTTTTCCTTCGACAATCGTCGGTCTAGGCCCCCCACAGACAAATTCACCTTGTTGAATAATAGCCACATTGTTCATTACAAAAGTCTCAGTAACTTTTGAATGAGCATCAATTTTTAAAATAAGGTCCCCTACAGAATGTTTAACTCCCAGGTTAAAACCACTAGCTTGATTTTTCTTAGGATTGTTATACAATCTAATTGAGTTAAACTCTGTATCTTCCTTTATCAATTGCTGAATGATAGCTGTGGTCCCATCTGTGGACATAGCATTTATAAATAGAATTTCAATATTCTCTTTAGGATAGGTTTGATTTTTTAAGTCTTCAATTAGACCAGACAGATATTTTTCTTCATTGTATGCACTGATTACAATGGATACGAGAAGACTTTCAACATTTTGAGTCACTACTACTCTCCTGAATTTTTCCTTCCACCATTCTATCATAATTTTCAAGACTTTCCCATTTTTATCTTGAAAGCCAGAAACCTTACTTGACATTATAGTGAAAAAGCCTTAAAATAAGCTGTTATTAAAATCAGCTAGAAGAGGTATTTTATGAAAAAGCAATCACTCTTTTTTGTTCCAGGTATTATCCTGATTGGTGTTTCTTTGCGGGCTCCTTTTACTGTTTTACCCATTATTTTGGGAGATATTTCGCAAGGGCTGGGGGTAGAAGTTAGTTCGCTTGGTGTCTTGACCAGCCTGCCTCTCCTTATGTTTACCCTCTTTTCACCATTTTCTACCCGACTGGCTCAGAAAATCGGCTTGGAGCATCTCTTCACCTACAGCCTCTTCTTCTTGACCATCGGCTCACTTATTCGACTAATCAATCTGCCCCTGCTCTATCTAGGAACCTTGATGGTTGGGGCAAGTGTCGCAGTCATCAATGTCCTGCTTCCTAGTCTTATCCAAGCCAATCAACCAAAGAAGATTGGTTTTCTGACCACCTTATATGTAACCTCTATGGGGATTGCGACGGCTCTGGCTTCCTATCTAGCCGTGCCTATTACACAAGCCAGTTCTTGGAAAGGACTTATCATCCTCCTCACCCTGCTCTGTCTAGCAACTTTTTTGGTCTGGCTCCCAAATCACCGCTATAATCATAGACTAGCTCCACAAACCAAACAAAAAAGTCAAATAAAGGTTATGCGTAATAAACAGGTCTGGGCAATTATTATCTTTGCAGGTTTTCAATCCTTGATTTTTTACACTGCTATGACTTGGTTACCTACCATGGCTATCCATGCAGGCCTATCCAGTCACCAAGCTGGCTTGTTGACTTCTATCTTCTCTCTGATTAGCATTCCTTTTTCAATGACCATCCCAAGCTTGACAACTAGTTTATCTACTCGCAACCGTCAGCTCATGCTCACTCTGGTTTCACTAGCTGGTGTGGTCGGCATTTCCATGCTCTTTTTCCCAATCAATAATTTCATTTACTGGCTTGCCATCCATCTCCTCATCGGAACCGCAACCAGCGCCCTCTTCCCTTATCTCATGGTCAACTTTTCACTCAAGACAAGCGCCCCTGAAAAGACAGCCCAATTGTCCGGCCTATCTCAAACAGGAGGCTATATCCTAGCAGCCTTTGGGCCAACCCTCTTTGGTTACAGTTTTGACCTGTTCCACTCTTGGGTACCAGCTGTAGCTGACCTCTTGCTCATCGATATCCTGATGACTGTGGCCCTCTTTACAGTGGACAGAGCGGATAAGATCCTTTAAACTTCTAGTTTTAGCTAGAAGTTTTTTATATATAAAAATTTTACACATTTCTCTTGACAGGGCTTTCTTTTAGATGTACAATATATGTGTAGAAAAATTATATATAAAAATCTTACACATTAGAAAAGGAGGTTTCCCATGTACTTTCCAACATCCTCTGCCTTGATTGAATTTCTCATCTTGGCTGTACTGGAGCAGGGTGATTCTTATGGTTATGAGATTAGCCAAACCATTAAGCTGATCGCTAATATCAAAGAATCCACACTCTATCCCATTCTCAAAAAATTGGAAGGCAATAGCTTTCTGACAACCTATTCTAGAGAGTTCCAAGGTCGCATGCGCAAATACTACTCCTTGACAAACGGTGGTATAGAGCAGCTCTTGACCCTAAAAGATGAATGGGCACTCTATACAGACACCATCAATGGCATCATAGAAGGGAGTATCCGCCATGACAAGAACTGAATACCTGACTCAGCTAGAACTCTATCTCAAAAAACTGCCTGAAGCTGACCGTATCGAAGCCATGGACTATTTCAGGGAACTCTTTGACGATGCTGGAGTCGAAGGAGAAGAAGAACTCATCGCTAGCTTGGGAACTCCCAAAGAAGCAGCCCACGAAGTTCTATCCAATCTTCTCGATAAAAAAATCAATGAAGCACCCGCTCAAAAAAATAACCGACAAATTTTACATATCGCCTTGTTAGCTCTCCTTGCAGCACCCATCGGTATTCCTCTGGGAATCGCCATCCTCGTGTCCCTGTTCGCAATCTTTGTGGCAGCCTTGACTGTCATCTTGGCTTTCTTTGCGGTTTCCATACTGGGTATCATCGGCGGATTCCTATTTTTAGTTGAAAGTTTCACCGTCCTAGCCCAAGCCAAATCAGCCTTTATCTTGATTTTCGGTTCTGGTTTACTGGCTATCGGTGCTTCTTCACTAGTCTTACTAGGTATTTCCTATGTAGCTCGCTTCTTCGGTCTACTCATTGTTCGCTTGGTGCAATTTGTTCTTAAAAAAGGAAAGAGAGGTGACCAGCATGCGTAAATTGACAAAAGGATTTCTCATTTTTGGTGTAGTGACTACCGTTATCGGCTTTATCCTGCTTTTTGTAGGTATCCAATCTGACGGGATTAAGAGCCTACTTTCCATGTCCAAAGAACCTGTCTATGATAGCCGTACGGAAGAACTAACCTTTGGCAAGGAAGTCGAAAACCTAGAAATCACTCTTCACCAGCACGCGCTGACCATCACAGACTCTTTCGATGATCAAATCCACATTTCTTACCATCCATCACTTTCTGCTCACCATGATCTTATCACCAATCAGAACGATAGAACTCTGAGTCTCACTGATAAGAAACTGTCTGAAAGTCCATTTATCTCTTCTGGAATTGATGGGATTCTCCATATTGTAAGTAGTTCATCTAATCGTTTTAATGATGTCATCATCGGACTACCGAAAGGGAGAACTCTAAAAGGGATCAACATCTCAGCCAATCGCGGACAAACCACCATCATAAATGCTAGCCTTGAAAATGCGACCCTCAATACAAACGGCTATATCCTCCGAATTGAAGGAAGTCGTATCAAAAACAGTAAACTCACAACGCCCAATATCGTTAATATCTTTGATACAGATCTTACAGATAGTCAGCTAGAGTCAACAGAACATCACTTCCACGCTGAAAATATCCAAGTCCATGGTAAGGTTGAACTGACTGCCAAAGATTATCTCCGAATCATCCTAGACCAGAAAGAAAGCCAACGAATTAACTTGGACATCTCAAGTAACTACGGTTCTATCTTCCAATTCACAAGAGAAGAGCCTGAATCAAGAGGTACGGAATTAAGCAACCCTTACAAAACTGAAAAAGCTGATGTCAAGGATCAACTCATTGCGAGATCTGATGATGATATTGAGCTAATATCCACCCCAAGCAGACGTTGACAAAAACGCTTACATTTGCTACTATAGAAGCATATTTATCTAACTAAAAGGAGGTTCTACCATGAAACAAGAATGGTTTGAAAGTAATGATTTTGTAAAAACAACAAGCAAGAACAAGCCTGAAAAGCAAGCTCAAGAGGTTGCAGACAAGGCTGAAGAAAGGATAGCCGATCTCGATACACCAATTGAAAAAAATACTCAAGTAGAGGAGGAAGTCTCTCAAGCTGCAGTCGAACTGGAAAGCCAGCAAGAAGAGAAAATGGAAACTCCTGAAGACGGTGAAGCGAGAACAGAAATAGAAGAAAAGAAGGCATCTAATTCTAGTGAAGAAGAGCCAGATCTTTCTGGAGAAACAGAAAAAGTCACTATAGCTGAAGAAAGCCAAGAAGCTCGTCCTCAGCAAAAAGCAACCACAAAAGAGCCCCTTCTTATCAGTAAATCTTTAGAAAGTCCCTATATCCCCGACCAAGTTCCAAAATCTAGGGATAAATGGAAAGAGCAAGTGCTTGATTTTTGGTCTTGGCTAGTGGAAGCAATCAAATCTCCTACAAGCAAGCTTGAAACAAGTAGCACACACAGCTATACAGCCTTTCTCTTGCTCATTCTGTTTTCTGCATCTTCCTTTTTCTTTAGTATCTACCACATCAAACATGCTTACTATGGACATATAGCAACTATAAACAGCCACTTCCCTGAGCAACTAGCACCTTTAACTCTCTTTTCTATCATCTCTATCCTAGTAGCGACAACACTCTTCTTCTTTTCATTCCTCTTGGGTAGTTTCGTCGTGAGACGATTTATCTACCAAGAAAAGGACTGGACGCTAGACAAGGTTCTCCAACAATATAGTCAACTCTTGGCAATTCCAATCTTCCTCACTGCCATTGCTAGTTTCTTTGCCTTCTTTGATAGCCTACGATTTTCAGCCCTTTTATGTGTGATTAGCATTGGAATCATTCTGCTTGCTAGCCTCCATATCATTACGAGACCTAGTCAAGCAAGTGAAAGCGACTCCTTCTATCAATTATTCTTGTCTGTCCTTGTGAACGGAGTCATTATCCTCCTCTTCTTTGTAGCTGAAGTGGCACTGATTGGAGATTATCTTCGTATCTTAGCCTTTCTTTAAACTTCATACTCTTCGAAAATCTCTTCAAACCACGTCAGCTTCGCCTTACCGTAGATATATGTTCCTGACTTTGTCAGTCTTATCTACAACCTAAAAACAGTGTTTTGAGCAGCCTGCGGCTAGCTTCCTAGTCTGCTCTTTGATTTTCATTGAGTAGCAATCCTGTCTTCTATGGCAGGATTTTTTATATGTAAAAAAGAAAGTCGATTGACCTGCTTCTGCTTTACTCTTCTTGTGCTAATGTTTTAAAATCTTGTCCTAGAATGGGTTGCACTTCTATTTGATTGGCATCTAGTTGGTGGTAAGATGCTGATGGTAGTGACTCTAGGAATTTTGCATAGTCCAAGCGAGCGATAGCCTCATAGTCTTCTGGTTTAGAGCCGTCTCCTGTGATTTGAACCAAGTCAATCTCCCACTGGACTTCCTTATCCACCAATTGCTCCATATAGGCTGCAGGAACAAATGGTTCTCTCCGCAAAACAGTCTTGACGCCTTGAGCCAAATGGTAAACACCGTGCACTTTTCCTTCTCCATCCTGATAGAAGGAAACTCTTGCAAAGTAAGCATCTGTCTCTTGAACTGCACGTACACGTGCTTCAAACTGTGCCAAACCATCCTCCTCTAAAAACCTTTTCAAATCCTCATGACTAAAGAAAACAGGATTAAAAATTCCTTGGCAAATCGTAAAACGGGCTGCAGTGTCTGCAAGATGGGCTTGAATACTTGCTTGGAAATAAGCTTCAAAATCAAAACCATCTAGTCCTTCAATCTCAGTTCCTGTGTAAGCAAGCAAAGCATCTAAAAATGACTTGATGATCTCCCAGTCTATCTTCGTTAGTAGCTCAGGAAGATCGACACGGTAAGCCTTTCGACCATCAGCATAACTGACCTTAAAGAGAAATTGTGATTGCCCTACTATCGCACACTCGATATACTCAAGACGGTTAAGAAGCTGACGGAGATAAACCGCATCATAGCTATGTGACTCCAAACCATCTACCAAGGCCAAGATGGACTTGGCAGTCAAAATCTCTTGTTCTCCTAAAATGCTCTGTTTATTTGGAATAAAAAATGTTTTCGCCATAACTGGACTCCTTTGAAATCGTTTACATACAGTATACCTTATTTTTCTGAAAGATACAAAAACAAACTTTATACTCTTCGAAAATCAAATTCAAACCGCGTCAGCTTCGCCTTGCCGTAGATATATGTAACTGACTTCGTCAGTCTTA
>NZ_VMMR01000032.1:0-14378 GCF_013277285.1 Streptococcus sp. 339
TTGTTTCGCAGGAAGTCTATTCAAGCTAATCCCACTTCAATCCCACATGTTCGTTCATTTCTTTATAGGCTGTATCAATTCGTTCCTTAGTCGCTTCATCTAACTGGTCACGATGACTGCCACCCTCTATAAAATCTTCCAAGATATAGGTTTGATAATGATATAAAGGATAGCCTTCTGGTGAAAAGGTTCCCTTTGGTGTTCGATTGACCCAAGTAGGATGAGCTTTAGCTGTTCCGATAGTTGTTTTTCCATCCTTCTTCTTAATGGTTACATCCATGAGAACGCCACGTTCAGTCCACTTAGCATTTTCTTCATCTCCCATAGATTCAATCCGTTGATTGGAAATGAAGTTCCCCATTGAATAGATAATGAGTTTCTTGTCTCCATCTTTTTCAACCGTTTCAGATGGTTCCACAACGTGAGGATGCCCTCCAAAAATAATATCCGCCCCCCAATCAATCATCTTGTGATAAAGAGCTTTTTGTTCCTCAGTTGGTTCCAATCGATACTCCACACCCATCTGAGGCATGATAATGGTGATATCTGCTTCCTTCTCTGCCCGTTCAATTTCAGCCTTCATCTTATCTTCGTTTAAATCTGAAAGATAACGATTATAGTCTTCCTGAGAAATATACCGTTCAATTCCATTGAATCCATAGGAATAGGCCAAAAGAGCAACCTTGATTCCATTCACTTCCTTAATGACCAACGGAGCCTGATCACGTGGTTCATGCGTATAAACTCCGATTGGAGTGATTCCAGCTTTTTCAATAATATCGGCCGTTGAAATAACTCCCTCAATTTGCGAATCCAAAATATGATTATGAGCTAAATCTAGCACATGATAACCTGCATCCTTAATGGCATCCATAACTTCAGCAGGAGCATTAAAGAGAGGATAACCCGCTAAATAATGATCCTTATTGATGGTTCCTTCAAAATCACCAATAGCTAAATCTGCTTGCTTGAGCCAAGGTGTCACATACTCAAAATTCTCATGAAAGTCATAGGTACCGTCTTCTTTTTTAGCTGAAAAGAAAAGTCCATCGTGGTAGAGCAAATCCCCATTAGCCATAATTCTGGCAGTTTTTTCCTCTTCCTGCTCCTGAGACTTTTGCTTAGTCCCCTCTTGAGAAATAGTATCTCGTTTTTGACTGGTTAAAGGGATTCCTTGGAAACTTTCAACCAACAAGACCAAGCCCATTGATAAGGCAACTGCTAGCAAGAGTACCGCCACAAATCCTTTATTGCTCCACCTGCGATAACTCCTAAAAAAGTTTACCAAGCCCTTCATAAAACGAAAAGCTAAACCACCCTGATTTCGATTTTGTCTTCTTTTCATCTTCATTCTCCCTACTTTCTTATGCAAGCCTTTTCTTTTTATTATATCATAGATAAGTAATTCTTTCACAATTGATACTCTTCGAAAATCTCTTCAAACCACGTCAGCGTCGCCTTACCGTATATATGTTACCGACTTCGTCAGTTCTATCTACAACCTCAAAGCAGTGCTTTGAGCAACCTACGGCTAGCTTCTTAGTTTGCTCTTTGATTTTCATTGAGTATGAATTGAACTTCCTATCTATTTTCTATAAATCCTAAAGGCTATAATACTTTCAATCCTTGTCATTTTGTGTTATCATGTAGAGGTAATGAAAGGAGAGAAAATGTCTGCAATAGAACGTATTACAAAAGCTGCTCACTTAATTGATATGAACGATATTATCCGCGAGGGGAATCCAACTCTACGCGCAGTTGCTGAGGAAGTCACTTTCCCCCTATCTGACCAGGAAATTATCCTAGGCGAAAAGATGATGCAATTCCTTAAACATTCCCAAGATCCTGTCATGGCTGAAAAAATGGGACTCCGCGGTGGGGTTGGACTTGCTGCTCCTCAGTTGGATATCTCAAAACGCATTATCGCTGTTTTGGTACCTAATATTGTTGAAGAAGGCGAAACTCCACAGGAAGCCTACGACTTGCAAGCCATTATGTACAATCCAAAAATCGTCTCTCACTCTGTTCAAGATGCTGCTCTTGGCGAAGGAGAAGGTTGCCTGTCTGTAGACCGCAACGTGCCTGGCTATGTTGTTCGCCATGCCCGCGTTACTGTTGACTACTTTGACAAAAATGGAGAAAAACACCGTATCAAACTCAAAGGCTACAACTCCATTGTTGTTCAGCATGAAATTGACCACATTAACGGTATCATGTTTTACGATCGTATCAATGAAAAAGACCCATTTGCAGTTAAAGATGGTTTACTGATTCTAGAATAAAGAAAATCCCGTTGCAAGACGGGGTTTTGTGTTATAATAGAGGCATGAAAACAAATGATATTGTCTATGGCGTCCACGCCGTTACCGAAGCCCTCCTTGCAAATACTGGAAACAAACTCTACCTCCAAGAAAATCTCCGAGGTAAGAATCTTGAGAAAGTCAAGGAACTGGCTACAGAAAAGAAGGTGTCCATTTCTTGGACCTCAAAAAAATCCCTCTCTGAGATGACTGAAGGTGCTGTCCACCAAGGTTTTGTTTTACGAGTGTCCGAATTTGCCTATAGCGAGCTAGATCACATCCTTTCCAAAACACGCCAAGAAGAAAATCCTTTGCTATTGATTCTGGATGGTTTGACTGGCCCTCACAACCTAGGATCCATCCTGAGAACAGCCGATGCGACCAATGTTTCAGGTGTCATCATTCCCAAGCACCGTGCTGTAGGTGTTACCCCCGTCGTTGCCAAAACGGCCACAGGTGCTATCGAGCACGTTCCCATCGCCCGAGTGACCAATCTGAGCCAAACTCTGGACAAAGTCAAGGATGAAGGCTTCTGGACCTTTGGAACGGATATGAACGGTACTCCTTGCCATAAGTGGAATACAAAAGGGAAAATCGCCCTCATCATCGGAAATGAAGGAAAAGGCATCTCTAGCAACATTAAAAAACAGGTCGATGAAATGATTACCATTCCCATGAATGGCCATGTTCAAAGCCTTAATGCCAGTGTTGCTGCGGCCATTCTCATGTACGAAGTTTTCCGAAACAGACTATAAAAAAGTTTCCAGTCATCTGATTGGAAACTTTTTTATGATTAACTATGTTCTGTGATAAATTTATAGGCTTCTTGACCAGCGATAGCTCCATCTCCAACCGCTGTTGTTACTTGGCGAAGGTCTTTCTGGCGAACATCTCCAACTGCAAAGATACCGTCAACTGCAGTTTTCATGTGGTTATCTGTCACAATCCAGCCTGCCTGATCTTGGATATTCAATTCTTTAACAAAATCGCTAAGAGGGTCCAATCCAACATAGATAAAGACGCCACCGAAGGCTTGTTCTGTCACTTGACCTGTTTTCACATTTTCAAATACGACAGATTCTACTCGGTTTTCACCCTTGATTTCCTTCACTACAGAATCCCAGATAAAGCTGATTTTCTCATTCGCAAAGGCGCGGTCTTGTAAAACCTTTTGAGCACGAAGTTGGTCACGACGGTGAACAATGGTAACAGTCTTAGCAAAACGAGTCAAGAAGAGGGCTTCTTCAACAGCTGAATCTCCACCACCAACTACCAACAAATCTTGGTCACGGAAGAAAGCACCATCACACACGGCACAGTAAGAAACACCACGACTGTTCAGTTCTTCTTCTCCAGGTACTCCCAAAGGACGGTGTTTAGAACCAGTTGCTACGATAACGGTACGAGTTTCATATGTTTGGTCGTCAGTCATCACTTTCTTAAAATCACCATGGTCTTCGACATTTTCAACATATCCATAAATGTGCTCAACACCGAGATTTTCAAGCGGTTCAAACATCTTTTCTGCCAATTCAGGTCCACTAATATTAGCATATCCTGGGTAATTTTCGATATCAGATGTATTATTCATCTGACCACCTGGCAGACCACCTTCAATCAAAGCTACTTTCAAATTGCTTCGAGCAGCATACAAGGCTGCAGTCATCCCTGCAGGTCCAGCACCGATAATAATAGTATCGTACATATAGTTTCCTTCTTTCTTGTTGTAACTATCTTTATTCTAACTCTTTCTTGTCAATCACGCAAGGATTATGCCTTGAAAACAAGAATTAAACTCATAACCGCAAAGGATAATACTGGAACAACCAAGACCCCAATCATAATCATATCATAGAGATGGGCTTGGCGAGCCTTGGCTGTCTTATCAACTCCCGACATGGCTCTCAGTCCAATCCAAATTCCTAAAAAAATCAGGACGAGGATGGTGGTTAAGATCAAACTCTCGAAATATAAAGAAAATAGTTGCAGTAGCATGATTTCTCTCATTTCTATCTTTTTAAAGAGTAAACTCAGCTAGTCCAGCTAACTGAGTTTTTCTTTATCTATTATATCAAATATAAGTCCGTTTGTAACTAGCGAAGAATTCTTTTGTCCGCTCTTCTTTAGGATGGTGGATAATCTCATCTGGTGTTCCAGACTCGATGATTTTCCCCTTATCTAAGAAGAGAATCTTATCAGCCACTTGGGCTACAAAGGACATGTCATGACTGACCAAAATCATGGTCTGACCTGACTTAGCAGCATCTGCAATAGACTTCTCTACTTCACCGACCAATTCTGGGTCAAGGGCTGAAGTTGGTTCATCTAAGAGCAAGACATCTGGTTTCATAGCAAGCGCACGCGCCAAGGCAACCCGTTGCTTTTGTCCACCTGATAAATGGCGAGGGTAATGGTTTTCACGATCAGAAAGCCCAACCTTAGCCAACTCTTCCTTGGCAATCTTAGTCGCTTCTTGGTCAGATAATTTCTTGACAACAACCAAGCCTTCTTTCACATTATCAAGTGCTGTACGGCGCTCAAACAAATTAAACTGCTGAAATACCATAGATAACTTGCGACGTAGGGCAAGGATTTCTTCTTGAGTGATTTTAGAAAAATCAACCGAGAAATCATCAATCTGAATCGAGCCACTATCAGGTGTTTCAAGATAATTGAGACTGCGAAGAAAGGTTGATTTTCCAGCTCCTGAAGAACCAATCAAGGCTACAACTTCCCCTTTTTGAATATCCAAGTCCAGATGATCCAAGACAGTCTGTCCTGAAAAGGATTTGCTTAAATTCGAAATCTTAATCATTAACGAAGGTCTCCTTTCACATCTGTTTGCACTGTATCTGGTGCAGAAATAGCCATTTTTCTCTCGATGAAACGACCAAGGCTCTCAATTCCGATATTGACTACCCAATAAACAAGAGCAACGGAGATGAAGCGCTCAAAATAACGATAATCGGCACCACCCAAAATCTGAGCTTGGGCAAAGACTTCCACAACACCCGCACTAAAGGCTAGGGAAGTTCCCTTGGTCAAGCCGATGAGGGAGTTAATCAAGGTTGGAGTCGCCACAACGGCCGCATTTGGAATAATCACGCGACGATAAACTTGTGCTCGGGTCATCCCCAGACTACGTGCCGCCTCAATCTCACCAGGATTGACTGAGAGAATGGCTGCACGAATGGTTTCACTAGCATAAGCTGCCTCATTAAAGGCAAAGGCGACAATCGCAAAAGCTGCTGCTGGAATGGCATTGATATTGAGACCAGTCCCCCATTGCTGATTGAGGGCTTTCAAAGCCAAAGGAATTCCGTAGTAGGTCAACATGAGCTGCACTAAAATCGGTGTCCCTTTTAAGAAACTAACAAAGAAGGCCTGCAAGGGATATAAAATCTTAACACGATTGATCTTCACAATGGCAAAAAGAAGCGCCAAAACCAAGCCAAAAAAGGCACCACCAATTGTCAACATAATCGTTGTTGGAAGTTGTTGAACAATTCTCGGAATTCCATCAAAGACCGAACGCAAGCTAAAAAGCTTGCCATCCGGAATCAATTGCATCAAGTTTTGATACCAATCTGATGCTAAAATCGTTGTAACATTCATAAAAACATCCTCTCCTGATAATGATTCATTCTACCATACTTCTGCCGTCAATGAAATTATTTGCTACGGTCAGATACAGTCTTTGTCTACCTACTAGTTTATCATACTTTAAAACAGGGAGGTTATATATTTTATCTATCAGAGAGATAAGTAAAAACTATTTCAATCCCAATTCTTCATAAGGTTTTCGATAACCGATTTGTTTAACAGTTCCATTTTCTACTAAAATTGGCCGTTTTAACAACATGCCGTCGCTTGCTAGCAACTCAGCTGCTTCTTGGTTTGACAGACTTCCTACCTTATCTTTTAACCCTAATTCACGGTATTTGATTCCACTGGTGTTAAAAAATTGCTTCAATTCAAACCCTGAGGTTTCCAGCCAGTTTAAAATAACTTCTTGGCTAGGTGTTTCTTCGGCGATATGGACGGCTTTGTAGTCCACACCGAGTTGGTTTAATTCTTGTTTTGCTTTTTTACAAGTTGAACATTTTGGGTATTCGATAAATTCTAACATGTCTTTCACTTTCTATTATTTATATCTTTAAAATCTGCGCCTTCATACTCCAAGAGCCAGGCTTTCTTTTCCACTCCTGCGGCATAACCAGTCAGACGCTTGCCTGCTCCCAGCACACGGTGACAAGGTACTAGAATAGACCAAGGATTGCGTCCTACCGCTCCACCAATTGCTTGAGCAGAAGGCACTTGCAGGTCTTGGGCTATTTGCCCATATGTCACTGTCTGACCATAAGGAATTCCCTGTAAATAGTCCCAAACTCGCTTTTCAAAATCCGTTCCAATTGGAGCCAAGGGCAAGTCGGATAAATCCTTAGGCTTGCCTTTAAAGTAAGCATCTAAGCAAGTAATAACTGGGTCTAAAATGGGATGACTAACAACTGCTTCTATCGTCTCATCTCCTAGTCCCCTCTCAAAATGCTTCTGCTCCTGAACCCAAATTCCATACAAATAATGGTCATCAGCTACGAGAGAAAGGGAGCCAATCGGCGAAGAATAGAGCATTTTTACATACTTCTTTTGCATTATTTCTTTAATTTTTGATAGGCCAAGCGTTCGCCATCAACTGGAACCTTACCAACCTGTTTAAAACCGAGTTTTTCAAAAATATGCTGCATAGCTTTGTTTTCAGCATGCGTATCTGAGCGAAAATCTAGATAATCAAAACCTTCAATCAAGCCCTCTAAAAAGGTTTGAGCAACTCCCTGTCCCTGCACATCTGCTGCCACAGCAATACGGTGAAAGACTAGGTACTCTGACTCCCCAACTTGCCAGTTGCCTTCATAAATGGCTTCATAGGCTGCCTCTGGACTCTTGGTCACAGCAGCATAGGCTAGTAGTTCTCCCTCTTCCAAGGCTACATAGGCTTGACCTGAGATAATATCTTCAATAATAATATCAGCATTTGGATAACCATTTTGCCACTGGTCACTACCAGCATCCGCTAAACATTTTTTAGCATCCTCCATCACTTGCATGATGTCATCTACTTCATTTGGAAAAGCTAAACGAATCTCCATCTTTTCTCCTCATTTCTGACTAGTTTCTCCCATCCTAGCATAATTTAAGTCTTTCTACAAGCAGTTAAAACTTGACTTTCTGTTTTTGTTATTTTATAATCTAGTTATTAAAACTAGATAAAAAGGAGTTGAAAATGAAAACTACCTTTTCCTACCCAAAATGGGCAGAAATTCCAAATATTGACCTCTATCTGGACCAGGTTTTACTCTATGTCAATCAGGTCTGTGCCCCTATCTCTCCTGATAAAGACAAAGGCCTGACAGCATCTATGGTTAACAATTATGTCAAACATGGTTACCTGACAAAACCTGACAAGAAAAAATACCAACGTCAACAGATTGCCCGTCTGATTGCTATCACAACCCTCAAGTCTGTATTTTCGATTCAAGAAATCGCTCAGACACTGAATACTCTACAAAGTCAAGCAAGTTCAGAGCAACTCTACGATGCTTTTGTGAACTACATGAACCAAGGAATTGACCCAGCTAACCCTATCATCCAAACCAGCTGCCAAACCGTTAAACTCTATCATCAAACCCTAGCCTTAATCCATCATACTCAAGAGGAGGTAATCCAATGAACACTAGTCTTAAACTCAGCAAACAACTCAGTTTCGGAGAAGAGATTGCTAATAGTGTGACCCATGCTGTGGGTGCAGTCATCATGCTCATCTTACTCCCTATTTCATCCACCTATAGTTACGAAGCACATGGCTTTTTATCCTCTATCGGCGTTTCCATTTTCGTTATCAGTCTCTTTCTCATGTTCCTCTCATCCACCATTTACCACTCTATGGCCTATGGTTCGACCCACAAATACGTCTTGAGAATTATTGACCATTCTATGATTTATGTGGCTATCGCAGGCTCTTATACGCCAGTCGTCTTAACCTTGATGAATAACTGGTTTGGCTATCTGATTATTGCTATCCAATGGGGAACGACCATCTTTGGTATTCTCTATAAAATCCTTGCTAAAAAAGTCAATGAAAAATTTAGCCTTGCTCTTTACCTGATTATGGGCTGGTTGGTTCTGGCTATCATTCCTGCCATTATCAGTCAAACGACACCAATTTTCTGGAGTCTCATGGTAACTGGCGGACTCTCTTATACAGTTGGGGCTGGATTTTACGCCAAGAAAAAACCTTATTTCCACATGATTTGGCATCTCTTTATCCTAGCTGCGTCCGCACTCCAATACATCGCCATTGTTTATTACATGTAAAACTCTAAGCAGGCAGAGCCTGCTTAGAGTTTTATAATCGAATTTCCTAAAGAGGAAGCAATATGAAAGCCGTCATTGCTTGTGCTCATAAGATCTTCAGAATCATTTACAAACTACTCTCCACCAAGCATACTTATCAAAAAGAAAAGGCGCTAGGACTGAGGAAACATTTCTAACGCAAAAACTAAAAAAATTTCAATTATAGTATAGCACAGGAAGTGATTTTTTGCGCTTTTTTACTATCTTTTTTCTTCACATATATTTATAAAGTACTGGTGCAAGCTTACATCATCAGTCAATTCAGGATGAAAAGAAGTTACCAACATATTTTTTTCTTGGGCTGCAACGATTTGATTATTCACTGTTGCTAGAATTTCTACATCTTCTCCAACACTGCTGATAATTGGACCACGGATAAAGGTCATTGGAATCTGACCAACTCCCTTACATTCTGCTTCCGTATAGAAACTTCCTAATTGGCGCCCATAGGCATTGCGCTCGACCACCATATCCATAGTTCCTAGATGACTCTCTTTCTGAGAAGTAATTTCCTTAGCCAGCAAAATCAAGCCTGCACAGGTTCCAAAGACTGGTAAACCAGATAAAATAGCTTCTCTTATAGGAGTCATCATATGTTGATCTCGTAAGAGCTTGCCCATGGTTGTAGACTCACCACCAGGCAAAATCAAACCCGACAAGTCACTCTGAGATTTCTGAAAATCCTCTAAATTTCTGATTTCAACACTCTCGACTCCTAATTTTTCTAGCACTTTTACATGTTCTGCAAAGGCACCTTGCAAGGCCAATATTCCGATTTTCATCTATTTTCCTCTCTCTGCCATGAGAATTTGGATTTCATTTTCATTGATACCAACCATGGCTTCTCCTAAATCTTCAGAGATTTGAGCTAGGATTTGAGGATTACGGAAGTTAGTCACAGCCTTAACAATGGCACTCGCTCGTTTAACAGGATCTCCTGACTTGAAAATACCTGAACCGACAAATACACCCTCTGCCCCTAATTGCATCATAAGTGCAGCATCTGCTGGCGTTGCAACGCCTCCAGCTGCGAAGTTTACAACTGGCAATTTCCCATGTTCATGGACGTATTGAACCAATTCTACAGGGACTTGCAATTCCTTGGCAGCAACATAAAGTTCGTCCTCGCGTAGGTTTTGAATACGGCGAATTTCCTGATTCATCATACGCATATGGCGAACAGCTTGGACAATATCTCCTGTACCCGGTTCTCCTTTAGTACGAATCATGGAAGCACCTTCAGCGATACGACGCAAGGCTTCCCCCAAGTCCTTAGCTCCACAGACAAAAGGTACTTGAAATTCTTTCTTGTCCACATGGAAACGATCGTCAGCTGGAGATAAAACTTCACTCTCATCGATATAGTCAATCTCAATAGCCTCTAAAATCTGAGCTTCAACAAAATGCCCGATTCTAACCTTAGCCATCACTGGAATGCTAACCGCTTCTTGGATTTCCTTAATCATCTTTGGATCACTCATACGGGAAACACCACCAGCTGCACGAATATCAGCTGGAATCCGCTCCAAAGCCATAACAGCAGCCGCACCAGCAGCCTCTGCAATACGAGCCTGTTCAGGATTTTGAACGTCCATGATAACCCCACCTTTGAGCATCTGTGCCAAATTTTTATTTAATTCATAACGATTTTCAGTCATTTGTTTTATCCTCATCATTTATATTGGTAGCTACCATTTCATTTTAAAATAGAACAGAGTGAATCACAAGATAAAAAAAGAAGAATTGTGTGGGTACAGATTGAATCGAGTAGGGGCTAAGACTAGTCCCTCTCACACCACCGTAGGTGCCGTTCGGCATAGGGCAGTTCAACTAATACTCATATCTATTTTCAAAAAGCATTCTGGTTCATTCTCTTTTAACGATGGACTTTACAACACTCCTCTCTAATCCTTGTATGATCTCTTGAAATGTATCAATGCCAGCTTCCAAGGTTTGAAATGCTTTATTCTGGAAGCCACCTTCACCAAGCTCTTTCTGCATCTGTTCAATAGGATTCATCTCTGGCCTGTATGGGGGAATAAAGGGAAAGCCAATATGATTTGGAATAGTTAAGCTACTTGATGGATGCCCTAGGGCATCCATGACTAGTAAAATAAAATCAGTTGGATAGGCCTGTGACAGTTCTTGTAAACAAGCTTTCCTCCATTCAGTATGGCATCCTCCGGCAAGCAGGAAAAAGGATGCTCCTCTATAAGCATCAACAGCTCTCTAACAGTAAGAGAATTCATGCACGGAATGACTATGGACAGGAGGACCTATTCCTTTAGGTGGCTAACAAGATCCTAGTTTACTGCCTATCCGAAACCAGCCTCATCTTTGATGCATGAACCCAAGCTTACGAAAGCATCTACTATCTTTAAAGCGTTTTCTTACCTTCTTGAATAGAGATGGGATGTTTAGACGCGGCAATGGTTTGAGCGCCTGCTTTCTTAGGATCTAGGGCAACAGTGCGCCAGCTATGTCGCTTCAACAGTTGACAGAAAGCATCACCTGTGTAGGAACGACTAATCTCCTTTTGATAGGACTGAAGAAATGGAGTATCACTAAACCTCCTGAGAAACAATCTCTAGAACACTTGTCCTACAACGGCCTGTATATCCTAGTCCGGTACGTTATAAGCAATGAATTCATTTTTATTACAATTCAATCTAGATTTTGCAGGAAATCTACTGTAACAACTTCCTCTTCCTCTGAAGTTTTCAAATGACCGGAAAACTATCTATTCCTTGACTGTCATATAAACGTGGTTACAACCACCACGTCTTTCTTGAAGGAGAGAGTCCGAACCTAACTCCTCATCCTTCTTTAAATTTCACCAAACTACAGTCTAGACGCTCTATCATCTCTTGATAGGATTTTCCCATCAAACAAAGCAGAACGATTGGAAGACTTTGTGTTAGAGGCTTAGTAAGGTCTTTAAAGAGAAAGGTGATTTCTTGTTTAGCTAATTTCATGTTACTATCGTACAATGCTTTTTGAAGTATGTCTAGTATTAACCACTCTTTTCATCACCCCACTACAAGTTGATAAAGAGCCACAAAACTTCAAGACTTTTCTAAGTATTTTCGATATAAGCATTAAATATATTTCAGAAAAAGCAACATTAACCTCCCTTATACTCAATGAAAATCAAAGAGCAAACTAGGAAGCTAGCCGCAAGCTGTACTTGAGTACGGTAAGGCGACGCTGACGCGGTTTGAATTTGATTTTCGAAGAGTATTAACTGAAACAAACTCAAGTTCACTAAATTGGTTAATAATTCTTTTCAAGTCTTTATCTGCTTTTTTCTCTGACACATCATATTCAGATGTTAATTTTCTCAATAAGTGGTCATATGAAATTGAAGTATCAATTTTAGACCATATAAAAAGATTTCTCTCTCCATCACTTATAACATTGATTTTACTTCGAGTATCCTTTAAATTATCATTAATATCAATTCCATTAATTGTAATTTCTCCTGAATCTTGTTTTAGAAGCGTTGTCATCATTTTTATTAAGGTTGTTTTGCCTGCCCCATTTTCTCCTAAAACTCCAATTATTTTTCCTCTTGGAATTTTTAATGAAACATTATTAATAGCTTGCTTTTTCTTTTTAGTAAATTAATCTTCGTTTTTGTAAGATAACTTTTAGATACATTTTTTACTTCTAACATCGGAATTCTCCTAAATTGTTAAATATTCGATCACTTTCTTCTCCACCTTTTTATAGCTGAGCAAGCCAATCACAATAAAAACTAATGAGAGAAGTAAAACTTTAAAAATCAATAGACATAGTTGAAGCGATTCCAAATCTCCAGAAGATATTAGTCTAACTATCTCTAAGCCATAAGTAATTGGTAATAAATCACCAACACATTTTAGAAAATCAAGAAGCACTGTCCTAGGAAATGTAACACCAGATACTAAAAATATCAAAATAAATAACGTATTCTGACTTATAAATGTATCTCTTAACCAGAGCATTATGTTAGCAACAAAAACACTCATAGAAAATGATATTAAAACAATAACAACATAACTCAACAGCCAATAGGATATTGGAGTTGCCATGAACTTTGCACCGAGCAAAATAGAAATAATAAAAAGTGAACAAAACTCCATAAAAGTTCTTCCAAGCTGTTCAATGAACACGCCTATATAATAGCTGAAAATACTATATGGAGTTATAAATAAGCTTTCCAAGGTTCCCTCTCGGACCTCAACCATCAATGAACGCCCTACATTCATCAAAATAGCAACAGCAACATTGTAGTAAAGCATCCCAGCAGCAGCGAAAGTAAAATAATCAATCACTTCTACTTGACTAACTACTAATTTGTTATTAAAAAGATAATGAGCAATTAACCAATACCCTAAAAGCTGAAAAATGGCATCTAACAATCGATTCAGGAATAGAGCTACTGGAAAAAATCTAGTATACATTTGCAAATTTCTAATTATTAATGCCTTAATCAACTTTCGATAATCTCCATTTCTACTCTTTTATAATCGTGCCAATCTCACCTCCTGATAAAAGAAGTGCATTCGCATCATCAGTATCAATATGCATTTCCAATCTATATTTATCACTCACTCTGCAATGAACATCATGCAAAGTAGCACTTTTTTCGCTTTTTACTTCAACAGAAACTATATCTCCATTTTTAAGACCCATTTCCTCAGCTTCTTCTGTGGCAAAGTGAATATGTCTATTAGCAATAATGCACCCTTCATCTAAATTAACTCTTCCATTAGGTCCTATAATGGTAATCGGTGAAGAGTTTTCAATCTCACTCGAAGTACGTACTGGTGGAGTTATCTTTAATAATCTAGAATCTGTTTTAGAAACCTCAACTTGTGTATAAGGACGAATTGGTCCTAATACCCTGACACGATTAATCTCGCCAGATGCCGACTGAATTGTAACCTGTTCTTCAGCAGCAAATTCACCAGGCTGATACAAATCTTTTAACTTGTTTAGTTGGTATCCTTCACCAAATAAAATATCTAAATGTTCCCTCTTTAAATGAACATGTCTAGCAGAAATGTTAATGATTACTTGATTAATTTCCATGATAATTTATCTCCTTTTCCTATTTATAATACCATATTTTTTTCTGATTCATTATACTCAAAATGAATCAAAGCCTCTTTATTCAGATACATACCCTCTTCATTGAGTAAATGATTCAAATCAGAGTTCCATTGTGACGGTTTATCTCCTATACTTTCTAAGTTCTCAACAAAAGTATAGATATAAAAGTTTGTTGCTCTATATTTTTCACCTCCTATATTAAAATTTCTAAATAGGCTTATTGCTAATATTTTATAGTTGCTTAGTTTCAAACAAGCATGTTATAATAAAGCTATGCATGTAGTACAGATTTTAAACAGCGAGCATTAGATTACATCAAAGAGGGGCACAGCCATGTCGAGGCAGCCAAGGTTTTTGATGTCGGCGTCAGAACTCTCTTCACATGGAAAAAGAACTTACGTGAACAAGGACACTTAGAGAGGAAAAAGCGAGTCGTCAAAAACCGAAAGATTCCTTTAGAAGTATTGTAAGCCTTTAGACAGGAAGAGGGCCGTGTAGTGAAAGAGTGGACGACGGGGTGACATGGGCGCAGGCGTGGGTTAAATAAAGAGTAAATAAGTAACAGAGAGG
>NZ_VMMR01000033.1:0-12394 GCF_013277285.1 Streptococcus sp. 339
ATAGTAGTACCTCATCCCCTACTCTAATCTTCTCATACACGTCCTTAGTAACTACGAAAATGCCGTAGTCACGAATAGTAAGCGTGTATAACTTGCCGTGCCGCCCCTTCTCGACGACCTTACCAAAAATCTCAGCGCCTGCGTTATCCGCCTTATAGATAACCAGCGGCTTCTTCTCTTCCAAATCTCGAATCCTGTCCATCTGCCAGATGTTTAGTCCAGCAGATACCAGAATCCAGATTGCGATAAAACGTTTCAATATGTGACCTCTCTTCCATCTCTTACTTTTTGCAAATAATATTTATATATTTCATTGTCGGTATGTTCATTTACTAACTTTTCAAATGCTTTATTGACCACTTCTGATATGCTTCTATAACCATAATATTCTTTGATGGTTTCGACATGGTCATACATATCTTTGGTAAGCGTTGCTTGTACCTTTCTAGCCATCACTCCACCTCATACCTCATCAAATAAACTTAATTGAGCGTTATGGTTTTTTATCCGCTCCTCTGCTATATCAAAATAATAGTCATCTATTTCAGTTCCTATAAAATGCCTATCTAGCTCTAATGCTGCCAGCGCTGTCGTTCCACTTCCCATAAATCCATCGAATACAATATCTCCAATGTTTGAGTGTTTTACAATGCACCTTTTTATCAATTCGATAGGTTTTTGATTTTGATGGAGTAGTTTATCTGAGCTGACTCGCTTGAAATCCCAAACATCTGTTAGGCGCTCGCCATTAAATTTCTTTCGTCCTTTGTTCGCCAATATTATCATTTCGTACTGCTTTCCAAATTGCGCTTCCAAATCGCCAGCAGTGTGATTATTTTTTCTCCAAATAATAATATTTTTTACCGTGAAATATTTCTCAATTTCTTTTTTAAAAAAATCAACTTTATCAAACGAACAAAATATATAAATAGCCGTATCATCTTTTAAAATTCGAAAACACTCTTTTATATACTCTTTTATCAATTCAGGATTGTTATCATTTTCAATAACGTTTGAAAATTTATGTTTTTCTTTCCTCCAATTTGTTTTGTAATTTATCAAATAAGGCGGGTCTGTTACGATTAAATCAATTTTATTATCAGGAATTGTTTCCATAAATTCCAAGACATCTTTTTTTATAATTTTATCTACTTCCACTGGCTATACCTCCTAAATATGAATCGTTTCAATCTGCGACCTCCTCCTTCAATTTAAGCTCAATCTCTAAGTAAAAGCTTTGATTAGGTATCTCCAGTATCGCTGTAGTGGTTTTACCATCAGAACCCACGATAACTTCTCCGATTGCCAAAACTAAGTCTCGAATTGTGCTATTTAGCGTAAGGCTCATCACTCCACCTCCTCATTATATTTTTCTACCAATTCATGCAACCACGACCAACGTTCGGTTTCTTCAACGATTGGGTCAACTTCCCTTTCTTGCAACCAAGCTGAGAAATTAACCACATTATCAATGTAGATTGTGTCGTAATCGCCCCAATCCCAAACAGTTAAATAAATTTCTGTTTCAGTTCCATTTTCATCTTCAACCGTTATTGAACCATTTTCAACCCACGCTGTACCAAAACACAATTCGCAAGTGCCAGTCTGTTCTTCTTGAAAATCTGAATGGTATTCTGTCACTTTATATTTCATCTTCCAACTCCTCTACTTTTTTCCTCAATTCTTTATTCTTTTTCTTCAACAAATCGCGCTCCAGCGCTCTAATCCGTCTCTTGCGTGCATCGCACGGTTTCGAATACTCGATTATCTTCTATTCATTTTGCTCAATTGTGCGTTTCAGTCCTTCGATTACTACCTGTTTATCGTAATTCATCGTCTAAAAATCTTTCAATAGCTTCTCTATAGGAGACTTCCACCATACCGTCTAAGTCGTTCAGGGCTTCAATATAGTCTGGACGCCCTTGCCCATACTGCTTTTTCAAAAACTCAACAAAGAGATGAATTTCCTGATAGGTTACTCCAATCATATTTCTATCCTCCTATCAAATCCCATCAACTATCCTCTGCAATATCTCGTGATATTCGTAAATCTCCAGCTCAATCCTATAATTCTTATTTCCGGACTTGCCACCGTGCATGAACTCAGTCGATACTATCACGTTGTAATTATCATCTGTCCAAATCTTAGCGTCCGTCAAACCATCAAACAAAGCCTTGCTTGTGGGCGACCAGTTCGGTGGGTCATACTTCCGATTTGTCGGAGGATATATCCGAACCTTAACCTTGCAAGGTTTGTCCTCGCTGTAAGGTAAGCCAAAGTAATCTCTCAGTACATTCTTGCCCTCGTATTCGGCTAACTGCCGTAAGAACTTAGTTGTTTTAGCCTTTTGATGAAAGTGCGGTCTATCATTTGAGTTAATCATCTGCTTCCTGTTCAACTCAAATTTAAGAATCAATCTCTCCTGCATTCAACCTCCCTAGCCATCTAGCTTTTTCCACGCTTGCTATTGCAAGAATGTCATTAGCTAAATCAAAAGCTGTGTACCAATCCAGAACTCCTAACAAGTCCTTGTGCTCCTTTAATTCATCAACTAAGCTTTTCAGTCGTTCCAATGGGTTGCTTTCATACCCCAACAGATATCCAACGTTTACCCCGAGGTATTTAGCAAGTTGCTGGGCTTTTTCTGGTTTAATTTGGCTTTCTCCGTTTTCCCAGCGCGATAGAGTCTTTTCTGATATGCTCATTTCTTTTGCTATTTCCTTTTGAGATAGCTTTTTTGCTTGTTTTAATTCTTTTAGTCTGTTCATCAAAACACCTATTTAAAATGGCAAATCATCATCCGAAATATCCATCGGATTTGAATTTCTCGCAAAATTAGGTGCTTGCTGGTCGTGGTTATCAACTACTGGTTGACTACCATCTTTCTTAAATTCCATCAGCTGGAAATTCTCAGCAACCACTTCTGTCACATAGACACGTTGTCCTTGTTGGTTATCATAAGTCCGAGTCTGAATGCGTCCAGTGATTCCAATCAAAGCGCCTTTCTTAGCCCAGTTAGCAAGATTTTCAGCCTGCTTGCGCCACATAACGCAATTGATAAAATCAGCTTCACGCTCTCCATTCTCGCTTTTAAATGTGCGATTTACTGCAAGAGTAAACGTAGCGACTGCCACATTTGATTGTGTGTAGCGTAATTCTGCGTCTTTGGTCAAACGACCAACTAATACGACATTATTTATCATTTTCTAGTTTCCTTTCAATTTAGCAAGTAACATATCCGCATCTTCAATCTGCGACTGCTTAATCATCTTATAATCGACCACTCCAAGATGGTTCAAGAACCATTTAACGATAGAGCCATCCTCTTTGCCTTTTTCAACAGAAATAGCAGCAATTTCTTTCAGATAGTAGTTTGCTTTTTCAACTGAGATAACTGGGTCATTAGCTTTTTTAGCTTGTTGATTTTCAGCTTCGTTCATATCACTTGGATATTCGTCAACATCTTTCTCTCCGATTCCAAACAACCCCTGTAGTGCATATTTGCGAGCATAAGAACTAACCGCTCCTGTCCATTGTGGTACTTGCATTTGCTGGTTTCCTGTTTTAAACACAGGAACCTTATCCAATTCCGCAAAACCAACTGACTGAAATTGTTTATCTCCGTTTGATACAATAGCGGTTGATTTTACAAAAATACGTTCCCCTACACCAAACAAATCGTCTGATACAGTCAATTCCCAGTCGGTATTGATTTCTTTAAATTTTGTATAAATATCCTCAGCATTTCGGAAAGCGTAATTTACACCTTGTTTTTTCTTTTTTTCTAGTTGCATTCTCTTTTGCAATTCTGAAAAAGCTAATTTTGTCATATCCTAACTCCTATCTGATACTCAAGTTTTTATGCTCAACCAAACTTGCACCAATGATTTCAAGTCCCTTCTTCAAGTCCTCTTTCAAGCGTTTCTTATCCGCTTTCCAAGTTGCTACCTTGTAATATTCTGGCAAGACTGCTTCGTCTACCTCCACGGCTTGAGATTTTCTAAATGATACCTTGAAAAGTGGTGTATCAACACGTTCATGACCTGTCAGGCTCATGCTTGCTGAAAGTGTATCTTTCAAGTGTTCTTTCTTCTTCTCGTCTGCCTTGTTTAGCTCCATCAAGCGCTTAATTTCATTCTTACGAGCCTCAACGTCCGCTTCAAGGTTCTTCATGACCTTGATATAGTTTTCTACCTTGGTTTCATACTCAATTTCCCAATCAATGGAATCCAAGGTGTCTAGTTTTGTTTCTTCGTCCAACTCCAAGTTGTAAACATCAAGAAATTGTCCTGTCAATTCGTAAAGTGTTGCCATCGTTTCTCTCCTATGTCCCTCATTATTCATATTTGGGGTCTATTTCCGTTTTTTATTCTTCGTTCGATAATTTATATACCTGCTTCTTAAAATCGCATACAGGCGATTTTAGAGCCTTCTAAAAGCTCATCTTCTTCCTTTCGTCTTCTTCAAATTCCAATTTTCACGTTTTAAGTGTCTATTTTCGTTTTGCAATTTCAAAATAATATTTTGTTGCTCGTTGATGATTTCCCCGAGCTCTCGGCCAAGATGAATATATTCAGCTCGCCAATTATCGATTTCTTCGTGTAGCTCCTGAATCATACTTCATCCCCCACGTATCGATACTGCCCACAGCCAACATAGATGTACTGGCTTGGGTCAAGTTCCTCACGTTCTTCAGGCGGTTGCATTATATCTCTGTCGTAATCAAACATGAGCATACACCTTTCCAAGTTCCAGCACTCGTTTCACATATCTAGCCTTTGATGTTAGCCCAAGATCCAGCAATTCGTTTTTTTCTTCATGATTGGCCAAAAGCCATACACGGTTTTCAAGTTCAATTCTAGTCATTAGCGTCTCCTTTGCTCTATCCCAAATACTTTGCATGGCGTGCTCTTCGTGGTTCTGGCAAGGCTAGAGGCTCAGGGCGCAATCCTTGAGGCGGTTCGTTGTCGTAGGTGAAGCCTTTGAACTCTCTGCGGATATTCTTGCGGATTTCTTGTCGCTGTGCCTCTCTACCACGTTCGTATGCTTGGTTGTAACCTTGGATAATCATAGACGCAAATTCTTGCTCTTCTCGTCTTTCTTCTTCCTTCTGGCGGATTTTCTCCTCTTCCTGCTTATCCATCTGATGAGCTAGAAGCCCTGCACCGATAAATCCTAAAATCACTGCACCAGTTCCTAAAAGCTGGCTAACTAATGGTGGTTCAAACATTATTCTTCCTCTTCATCATCTTCTTCTGCCATATTCTGCTTAATCGCCTCACTTGGGCTCATGCCATCCAATACATCCTTGATGACATGTGAGATGTCGTGGGTTACTTTCAACGGCTTTTCTAACTCATTAGGTAGCCCCAAAAGTTTTGTAGTTAGCAATCCAAGCGTAGATAATTTATGTAGCTTTTTTTGTAACTGTTCAATGCGTTCAATTTTTTCCTGTTGCGCTTTGATAATTTGGTCTTTGTTAATCATTGTTTTTCTCCTGTGGATAACTCAGTTATCCCTTTCTTTTATTTAGATTAGTAGTAGTTTGTTGTAAAGTTAGTAGTTATTATTCTGCTATCGTGTCATCTTAACGGTTTTAGACATTTCTTTCTTCCATGATTGACTGCCTCGATATTGCAGATAAGCATCAAAACCTTTGATTGTGACAAGCTGACCATCGTTTCTAAGGTATTTTTGTTGACTAGGTAATTTTTTCATCTCTCGCCTCATATCTCCCGCTTGTCGTTTTGAACATCCAAAGATGTGCTCTAGTTCTTCATCGTTTGCAGAAATCTTCTCGATGATCACGTCTTTAATTCTCACGATTTGAACTGTTTCCATTTTTGCTCCTTTCGTGGTATAATTTTCTTGAATAATTTTGTCATGCGCCTGATTGCCGTCAGGTGCTTTTTTGCTATCTCCTTTTCTGCTATAATGAAACCAGAAAGGAGGTAATATTATGACTGAAATTCACGCATGTCTTTGCGGAAATTGGGTGAACCTATCAGCCGACGACGATTGTGTAATGGGACCAAATATGGCTAGTCCTTACATTTGGTGGGAAGAAAATGCAGAACTCTACTCACCAATTTCTAAACCTGAAGCAAACTCGATGTACCATCAGGATTATATCTACATTCACTATCGTGGCGCTGACTATCGTATCCATCCAATGTTCATTCAAATCGTTTCTAGATAACTTTTTCTAGTCTGCTAGAAATGATTTCTAAATCTAAGTCGTCCAGTTTCAACTGGTCGGCTTTTTGATTTAAACGAGCTTCGATAGCTTGGTTAATTTCAAACCATTCTATTTTTGTAAATCGGCTCCTGAATTTTAGAAATTCCTTTACTGCTTCTTTCATACTGTCCTACTTTCCATCGCCCTGAGTTCTATCTCATGGCTGACTTGTTTCAATAGCTTCTCACACGCTATTTTAGCTTCTCTGTACGTTGTGTTCTCGCTGATGAAGTAATCAGCAAGTTCGATAATTTTATCTTCCATTCAACCTCCTATATCAGCCTCAAGACTGATGTAATATCCTCCTAAATTGCTATAATACTCTTGACTAGGACCTCTCACCGTTTTAGTCAAAATTCCAATAGAAAGGAGGAGATAGTATGGCAAATACTCCAATAAAACCTGGAACAGATAATCAGAAACCTGGTCGCTATGTAGAGGTAGGACCTCGTGGCGGAAAAGTTACTAATGGTCATACCGCAACTATCGGAAAAGGTGATCGGCTCCCTCCGACATCTGCTAAAGGCAACGGTTGGAAAAAGTCTAATCTTCGTTTGCGTACAATCGTTCAATGGTTGTACGCTTTTTCCATACACAAAAGCACATTCCCAAAAAATCAATTTGAATCCATGCTTCGGCGTAATCTTTCCCATTGCTGGCATAGTGAGTTATATAATGGTGAATCATTTTATTCCTTCCTCCTATTGAGTTACTTGAGAAGTATCATGAATGGCTTCATAGCTAAGACGCTTAAATTTTTCTAAGTCTATCTGAAAATTGATAGGCTTTTTTCTTTTCCCACTATACGGATATCGTCTTGGTCTCATTTCCTCACCTCCTAACTCGTATAAATCCCGCCATTTCTGGCAAAGGCTCGTAGTTCGTTCATCTTTCTTGTAAATTGGTAGTCGCTTGTAATCAACAACCGCTCTTTCAGCAAGCTAGACAATCCGTAATGTTTTTCTTCAAACTGTTCAATAATCTGCTGACGCTCTTTAATAGTCACTTGCTGACAAGGTGCGTCTAGACTCTGTGTCATTGCTAAATTTGAACGCATTGGTCTTCATGTTTCCTTTCGTTATTCTATCTACGAGGCTTTTCTCGTAAAGTTTCTCCAAGTGATTGCCCCCGTAGTTGGTTGTAATAATCGTGTTCGTCCTGTTTTCAAGTATCTGATACAGGACTTTTTGCATCCAGTTGTTCCCCTGCTTGATTTCATCGCCTACACTTGACTCTTTGCCAAGATCGTCCAAAATCAAGTAGTCCACTTTCTGCAAGAACTGGATAGTCCGTCTTTCTTCCCACTTGGAATCCTTGTATCTAAAAGCGTCTTTCATCCGTGAGAATAGTTCCATGGAGGGAATATAGACCACCGAGCGCTTCAACTGGAACTTCTGGAAACTCTCGTTCAGTGTCTTAGCAATTCCAATTGCTAGATGGCTCTTCCCAACTCCAGGCGGACCACTGATAATCGTATTCCCTTCATATCGCTCTTTCACATAGTCAACCGTCACACGTTTAGCGAAATTGACCGCCTCAGCATCTTGGTCTGTGTGAATCTCAAAGCTGCCGATAGTCGCATTCTTCAAATCAGGCGGAATAATACTCTCCTTAGCAAACAAAGAGTAAGACCTTGTATTTCTAATTTGAGCCTCAGCTTGCGCCAGTTGCTCTCCTGCTTGACTGTGGATTTTCTCCTGTCCGCATTCAGGGCAATAAGTCAGCACATTCTGCGTGCAAGGGTTGACTGAGCGCCACATATAGACTCCCTCATGCTTGGGGCATTGGGTATTCAAGGTTTCAATCTGTAAAAATCTACCCTGCAATTCATCTCTTGATACTGCTCGCATAGCACCCTCCTAGAATCCCAGTCGTGGGTTGTAACCGTCGTCTGACAATCTTAACTCACTGCTTGGCTTCCCACTTGACCGCTTCGGTCTCTGTCTATTCTCTACCAACTCAGCAGTCACTAGACCTTTCTGTTTCCAGTCTCTCAAAATACTCTCAAGATACTTAAAGTAAGGTTTACCATTGCCCACACATTCCTTGATTGCTAACTTGATAACCTCTTTACTATGGTCTTGCAAGAAGTATTTCAAATCCTCAATCTCAAACGGTGTTGGGTATCTGCCAAACTCTGAAAAAATCCAATCGTGAACAATCCCCAAGTCATTTTCGGGTGCGTCCTCTATACTATATAGATTATTAGCACCAGCACCATCTGGTTCAGTAATTCTGTTTATGTAACTCTGATTAATGTAACTCTGATTAGAATCAAAGTTTTTTACTTCCGTAGGTAAAGAATTTTTACTTATGTGGTCAAAGTTTTTTACTTCCGTAGGTAAAGAATTTTTACTTATGTAACTAGATAACCTATTTACATAAATCTTGTCGCTTTTGTTAAATTGCTTTTTTAATTCAATCAAGCCAAAATCAACTAATTCCTTTTTTCTCTTGATGATTGTAGGTTTTGATAACTGAACAAAATAATCTTTTTGTAGCTCTTCAATCGATAAATGAATATATGCTCCTTTTTCATCAATCCAGTTATTCTTCAAAGACAATTTAAGCCTATCTTTCATAATTGAATACAAAACTTTTGCTTCCATACTTAATTCTGAAAACGCTTTGTCTTTAATCAAAACAACTGGTATTTTTATGAAGTCAAGGAAATCTTCGATGTCGTCTTTTTGTATCACCATTCAACTAAATCACCTCCTATTTATAAAAATCCCCAGAAACTATACACTTGAAGTGTAGTTTTTCTCGAAAAAAATTTCATCCAGTGGAATATCAACTATACGACAGAAATCTATAGCTGTAGTTATTCTCATAGGTGTATCATATCTTTCATAATCCATGTATGTATTTCTAGAGATTCCTAATTTTTTAGCGATTTCCTCTTGAGTCATTCCTGTTTTTATTCTCGCCATTTTTAAGCTAATTTTTTGCACGCACTCACCCCCTTATCTTAATTCGTCTAAGCTGACTTCCAGTGCATCAGCGATTTTGCACATATTCGTCCACGACATCTCTTTCATCCTACCAGCCTTCAGATTTGAAAAATTAGATGGATGGACACCCGATTCCTTAGCTAAACGATACATCGACCAGCCTTTTATTTTTAATTGTTTTTCAATTTTATCCCACATCAAAAAACACCATATGTTGTGCTTTTCAAGCACACTAAATCCTTTCTTATACAATATGTTGACAACCAAATACGTTTGGGTTATAATATATCTTGACTAAGACCTCTCATGTTTTAGTCAAAATTTCAATAGAAAGGAGGTTCAAAAAATGAGTAAGCTTAGCCATAAGCCAAACCACGTTGTTAAGAAACTAACCTGGGAAAATCTCGATAATATTCTATTATCTTATTTTTCAGAGTCGACTACTGATAAACCTAGCGCAGTAATTCAGTTATCTGATTTTGAAATGTCTAAAGCTGAAATTATCGAAGAAGCAACTGCTCAAGGTTATCAAGTTATCGATAATTCTGATGGTTACTTAAAGTTTCTATAACGAATTTTAAAGATGATATATTTGTACGATTTACATCAATATCTCTTTTTAACTTAGCGATCTGTCTATCAGATTGCTTTTTTCTTTTCCCACTATACGGATATCGTCTTGGCCTCATATCCTCACCCCCTTTCAAATGTGGTATAATCAAAATAAAAATGATTGGAGAAATCTTATGGATTCTAATCAACTATTCTGCTTATTTTGCGGTTGTTCTATTCCAAAGCACTACGATACATTCCGAGAAGACGAACACTACTTTTTGATTCGTCGTTCACATTTTATAAGTGACGAAAATATGAGCGATAAAATAAAAATACAATCAATGAAGTGTCCAAACTGTCATAAAGTTTCGATTGATATCGTGGGCGTTGGTAGTCAATTTCCAAATCGTATTATGCACTTCAACCCTATTTCACTTGCAAAAGTCTATCCAGACTACATCCCTCAGGCTATCAGAAGTGATTATGAAGAAGCTCACGCTATCTTAGATCTCAGCCCCAAAGCTTCTGCTACCCTCTCTAGACGTTGTCTACAAGGAATGATTAGAGATTTTTGGGGAATTTCTAAAGCAAGGTTAGTAGATGAGATAGATGCTTTAAAAGAGGCTGTTGACCCTAGCACTAAAAATGTACTCGACGCTCTACGAAAACTTGGAAACATTGGCGCCCATCCAGAAAAAGATGTAAATCTTATAGTGGATATCGAATCAAATGAGGCTCACAAGTTGCTGAAGTTTATAGAACTACTTATGCAAAAATGGTATATTGAACGCCATGATAACGAGCAATTACTACAAGATATTTTAGATTTGGACAAAGATAAACAAAATCAACGCAAACCTAAAAATTCTTGATAATGCGGAGAGCAAGGATCTAACTCAAATATTAGATTGCCGTCCATGTTATAATACTGTTCTACAACCCTAATGCCATCCGTCTCGGTTCCTTCGCCTCTCAAAATTGAAAGATGGATAACTTTTTCAACCTTCAACTCATCAGGTCTACCACGTCTATCGTGGTATTTTTCTTTTTGTCCTGGCATTCCCCTACTCCTTATCTTTTTTATCACATCGGTACTTCACTATCTGACGGATAGTAAAAGACACAACCACAAATCCTGCTAGGATTATCAATCCAATTTCTTCACTCATTGCTTTTCACGGCAAATGATGGTACACTATCAAGTAGAGGTTGGGGCTTCTGCCCCTTTCTCTACTTTTTCTTAAGCTCTTTGTCTTTGAGCTTGTAAGCTAAGTACTGCTTATGCCAAAGACGAGCTTCTCTGACTAAGCCTAGTGCCAAGATGACGGTTGCAGTGTCCTTGGTTGCTAGGCTTTTTATGATGTGTTCCATCATTTGCCTTACCTCCTGTTTTATTTTGCTCTATGAGCAACAACCTGCCAAGGATTTGAACCTTGGTGATACCAATCAGGCTACATTTAGTTTATCAAGCATTCCTGCAAATGCTGCATCAAAACGAATGTCATCGATTTCCTCTTGAGTGAAACCAGCATCAAGAAGGTAACGCTCTTGGCGTTCAATCTCCTCTGCTAACTCTGTCCATCCAAAAGCGAATTGACGGCAGTTAGTACAGAATGTTTCAAGTTGGCTGTAGAGGAAGTTTTCCTCGTAAGTACCTTGGATTAAAGTTTCCTTAGCTACTGCTTTAAAGATGTTGATTGCTTTCTCGTTTAATGTGTTCATGGTGTTTCCCTCCGGTTTGTTTTTGTTATTTCCTTAAGCTTGATTATATTATACTACACTTCAAGTGTAGTTGCAAGTGTTTTTTGCCTTTTTGTTAAAAAAATTTTACTTTTTTACACTTTAAGTGTACAATAGGGGTATAAAACAAAGGAAAGAAAGGAGTTAGCGAATGGATTCATTGGCTCAAAATATAAAGTACTATCGTAAACTATCTGGACTTACTCAAAAGGAATTGGCTAAGAAACTGTCAGTGGCTCCTACTGCTATATCGGCGTGGGAAGTTGGTAGAAACCAGCCTCTAATGAATAATATAGAGCAGATGTCTGCTATTTTTGGTATCAAAAAATCCCTGCTACTCGGTGAAGATTTTTCAAGTCATGTTGATAAAGCCACTTCCCCAATCCAAACCATCTACGACGAACTAAAACCTCCAAGACAAGCCAAAGTCCTGAATTATGCAAAGAGGCAACTGGACGAGCAGAAAAACGAAGAAGAAACGAAGATAAACGAAGTATCGGAGAAAGTTCTCGACTTGTACCAAGTTGAGGTTGTATCTGAGACAGCCGCAGCTTCTGGATTTAACTATGGATTTGGGTACGACGATACAGACAGAGAGACTATAGAGGTTGACCAGCAACCGCCACGTCACGACATTGCGACTAAGGTCAGCGGAGACTCCATGCAGCCTGACTACCAAGACGGAGATATTCTCTATTTAGTAGACAAAGGACTGACCACCTACAACGGAGACCTAGCAGTTATCGCATACGGAGACCGTTCTTACTTTAAGAAGATCTATACCGAAAACGGACGCTTACGCCTCGTATCACTCAATGACAAGTACGAAGACATCATCCTAGACTTCCCACCAGCCGAAGACACGCACATCAAGATTTATGCAGTTATCGGGGTGTATAGAGGGGA
>NZ_VMMR01000034.1:0-11160 GCF_013277285.1 Streptococcus sp. 339
ATAGTAGTACCTCATCCCCAACTTTCACTTTCTCATACACGTCCTTCGTAACCACAAACACCCCGTAGTCACGAATCGTAAGCGTGTATAATTTGCCGTGTCGTCCTTTCTCGACGACTTTACCGAAAATCTCAGCGCCTGCGTTATCCGCCTTGTAGATAACCATCGGCTTTTTCTTTTCTAGTTCTGCAATCCTGTCCATCTGCCAGATGTTTAGTCCAGCAGATACCAGAATCCAGATTGCGATAAAACGTTTCAATCTATGACCTCCTCCTTCAATTTAAGCTCAATCTCTAAGTAAAAGCTTTGATCAGGTATCTCCAGTATCGCTGTAGTGGTTTTACCATCAGAACCCACGATAACTTCTCCGATTGCCAAAACTAAGTCTCGAATTGTGCTATTTAGCGTAAGGCTCATCACTCCACCTCCTTTTCTTTCATGAATTTTGGTATGTTGCCAGAGTATTCCTCGTATAACCAATACTTTCTACAACATTCATCGTAATCATAAGTTTTTTTAATTTTTAATTTTTGTTTGAGTGTTTTCTTATATTTTTTCGGGCATGGAATGGAAAAACTTTCATCATAGACAGAAAACCAAGCTACAAAATATCGATAAGAATATTTGTAATGTTTTCTTTTTTGTCTAAGATTCATCACTCAACCTCCTCAATCTCAATCCCTGGACAATCGAACACCCAGCCGAAACCAGCTTCTTCTAGTTCTTTGCGGGTGAATTTATAATTTCCAGTAATTATATTTTGGTTAAAATAAAGAGCCTTCCCTGATTGCGTTTTAGTCAAAGGTTGTCCATTCTTTAGACTAACAATATACCGCTTCTCTTCCTCGACCTCGTAGCCGAAAATCCAAGCGAGTGCGAAGAGTTCGGAATTATCCCAGTACCATTCTGCTACTATGTCAGACATGCTTGCGTCTATTGAGTAGGACAGTGTATGCCCCAGTTTTTTCTGTTCTGTGATAAATTCAGCCACAAACTGCGGAACTTTGACTGGTTGCGGTTCGTCCTTGACATAAATCGCATCGTTTGGAGCAATAATTTGTTCGCCGTAATCGAGTTTAACAATATTCTCAACAAACCTGTCAGCAAGCACCTTTAAGCCAACTATCTCCCCTTTTATTAAAATCTCTGTTCCGATAGGGAACAAAATCCGTGGGACATTAATCAATTCCTGCTTATTCATCTTCGCTTCCTCCATAAATCAAATAAACTGCAATAACTAACTGAGACATGCCTGGTGAATAGCCAATCCAATCATCAAACTCCTTAGATTTTGGCAACCAACCCTTAGTAGCTCCCAAATCATAGTCGGTAGGCTTTTCATCAGCGAAGATGCATTCCATCGCTCCCATAAACGTCATACCATCTTCTGCCATTTCCAAAAATAGTCCGCCCGGTCTTTTACTGCTTGTGGTAAATCTTGCTGGGGAGGTTGCGGCTTCCCGTCTTCTACCGTCCAATTGTATACTGCATTAACTTTTTTCTTTAACTCTTCCATCATCTTCCAACTCCTCCACTTTTTTCCTCAATTCTTTATTCTTTTTCTTCAACAAATCGCGCTCCAGCGCTCTAATCCGTCTCTTGCGTGCATCGCACGGTTTCGAATACTCGATTATCTTCTCTTCATTTTGCTCAATTGTACGTTTCAGTCCTTCGATTACTACCTGTTTATCGTAATTCATCGTCTAAAAATCTTTCAATAGCTTCTCTATAGGAGACTTCCGCCATACCGTCTAAGTCGTTCAGGGCTTCAATATAGTCTGGACGCCCTTGCCCATACTGCTTTTTCAAAAACTCAACAAAGAGATGAATTTCCTGATAGGTTACTCCAACCATATTTCTTACCTCCCACTAAAACGGAAAATCATCTTCCTCAAGGGCGTATCCTGGCATCTGTTCCTCAATATTCGAACGGTTAGCTGTATCATCACGCTTTTCAAGTCGCTCAAAACCATCTGCGACCACCTCAGTCAGATAGACCCTGCGCCCCTCCTGATTCTCATAGTTCCTTGTCTGGATGCGACCCGTCACACCGACCAGATTGCCCTTCTTGCACCATTCTGCGAATAGCTCCGCCTGCTTGCGCCACATCATACAGTTGATGAAGTCCGCCTCTCGCTCGCCGTTAGCTCCCTTGAAATTCCGATTGACCGCCAGCGTAAAGGTAGCAACCGCCACATTCGACGGCGTATATTTTAATTCAGGGTCTTTCGTCAAGCGCCCCACTAACGTAACATTATTGATCATCTTTCTTTTCCTTTCTTGCTGCACGTTCTCCGATTAAATAGCCGAGAAATAACCACAGAATAGCCATTCCAAATTCTTTAATAAGTTCAATCATTTTCTTCTCCTCCTGAAAAAGTCGCTAAATAGTAACAATCCTTAGAACCGTAGTCAAACCGTGTCGTCCGCTGACCAATGTGCTTCTGAAACCTTGGATGAGTGATAGCCGAGAAAGCCCACTGATGGTCTTCCATCTGCTCAATGAGATCATCGACATTGTCAAACCTCCCAAGGTAAAACTTGCAGTGCCTGTTGTAGACGAAGTAAAGATTTAACATCACTCCACCTCAACGGGGTAAAAGTTCCCAAAGGAACTCCTCAATGCTTTACCAACCTGTAAGGCTGCCGCCCGAGAAACAAACCGCATGGCTTTCTTCTCCTCTGAACATGAAATGTCCAAGCCAGTCACACCAATAACTGCGGACCTCAGAAAGGGCTTATCCTCTCTTGTCCCATGTCTTAAAATAAACATCAGCCACCTCCATTCTAAAAATAGTGCTTCCGCTTGTTTGTCAAGTCGTTGAAAACCATCAAATGGTCTTTATCCACACCCTTCATCAGTCTGGACATAAAGGGTCTGCCATATCTTTTCTGAATATCAGCAGAAATCAAATTGGTGGTAATAATTGTATTTGAACGCTTATTCAGGATATTGTAGAGAATAGTAAACGACCACTCACTATCCTTTTCCATGCCCAAATCATCCAAGACCAAAAACTTGGCACTGGCAATTTTATTGACCAGAAACTCTTCCTGACTAAAATCAGCTTTAATCTTCATCAACAAGTCCGTCACATTGATAAAAATCGCAATCTCTTTCGTGTACTCAGATAGAGCCTTAACCATCGCAAAGGCCAAATGGCTCTTACCAGTTCCAGCTTCTCCTTGTAACACGATGTTGTTCCTAGCCCCCTCAGACCACTCACGACAAATCCTCTTTGCAAAAGCTAGCTTTTCCGCTTCTTTTTCAGTGGGTGTCTCAAAGTTGTCCAAAGTCGCATTTTTCAAAACCTCATCATAAAGAGAAAACTTCTCAAGATAGTATTTCCTCTCTCGCTCATTCTCAGCGTCGGCCAGTTCATTCACTCTTGCTTGATTCTCCTCATGGATCCGCTCAGATTCACACATGCGGCATACAACACTCTCAGTCCGCAATATCTTTATCAAAGGAATGTTATGCTTTTCGCAAAACTCATCTTGTTGTTCTGTATTCCTGTGATAAGATAAGGCAATCTCCTCAAACACATTGTCTACCATGACAGACGACCTCCACATTCATGCCAGCTAGCCATTTCAGACAAGCATGCAACCACTTGATGAATTGGTTGGTCTGCTAAAAGAGTTTTCTTCTCGTAGCTTAACGGATAATAGTCAATCTCGAATTGTTCAATTAGTTCTAGTATCCCCATTCGTCCTTGGCCTCCTGTTCTTCTTTCTTATCCTTATTCTTTTTCTCTGATTGACGAACCTGCTCAACAGTCGTAATATTGTTCATCTGCCAATTTCTTAAAATCCCACCTATATATTTGATGTTAGGCTTTCCTGAGTTAATAGCAGTCTTCAGTGCTTCTTTCACCAAATCCACATCATTCTCATTTAGGAGATGGTTAATTTCTTCAATCTCAAATCCAGATAAGAGCCTACGAAATTCAGATTGAAAAAGTTCTAAGATATTTTCTTGACCACCACTACTATTAGTAGTAGTTATTCTTTTCTTATTCTTATCTTTATCTTTATCTTTATCTTCTTCTAGTGCGTTACCGTCCGTTACTGTAACGTTACCTGTAACGTTACCAAGAGCAAGATTTTTCTGTTTTTTACGGTATTTGGCTACACGGTTGCGTGTCTGTTCCTTTATTTTCTCCATTCCGTCAACGTTTTGATGTTTTTCCCAATTTGGCAAGCTAATAATACCATCGATAATCTCAATCATCCCAAACTGTTCAAAAACTCCAATAGCCATTCTTACTGTATTCAATGGTCTACGAAAAATAGTAGCTAACATTTCATCTGTATAGTGAACCTTATCAGTCATCATCAACAAACCATTACTGTTATGTTTTCCAGCAAGTGTCAAAATCTTGAACCATATCACTAAGATGGCATCAGGATCAGGCAAGGCATCAATCAGGCAAATCTTTTCATCGTCAAAAATATCGGTTGTGATTTTTATCCACTTAATTTCAGACATACCTAGCACCCCACTTCCTACGGTTAGCGCGATACTTCATTCGCATATCCTCATAGATGTACCTGCCTTCCAGCTCCATTTTTTCAATCTTTAGCAGCTTATTTTTAAGCTCCACATCACGATAGTCCTTAGCTAGTTTTTTATAGTCTGTTAGGTATTCTTTGACTAGTAATAGATTTTTATAATCGTTTTCCCATGTCGTAATAAAATGTCTTGAAGTTGATTCCCTTCCTTCCAGTTCTTTAACAATCATAATCAGGTTATCCAGCCATTCAATCAATTCTTCCATTTCCTGACCTCATCATTACAAAAGTCTGATTGCAGACTGTTTAGGTTCTGGCAAAGCTAACGGCTCAGGGCGCAAGCCTACAGGCGGTTCGTTGTCATATGTGAATCCTTTGAACTCTCTACGGATATTCTTGCGAATTTCTTGCCATTTGTCCTCTCTACCACGTTCGTATCCTTGGATAATCATAGACGCAAATTCTTGCTCTTCTCGTCTCTCTTCTTCCTCTCGTTGTTCTTGCAATTTGATATGACGGCAAGCTCCTGCAAATCCAATCAGCAAGGCTCCAACTCCCATCAACTGGTCTAAAATCGGTGGTTCAAACATTTTTAATCTCCTAAATAACTTTTTCTTTCAGTGTTTCAAAAACTTCAAACTTCAAATTTGTCTGTTCTTTTATTTTCTTCAATACACTAAGCACTGTGTCATCTTCGTTAAACTGAATAATGGTATCACTTATAACTAGTTCGTAGATGTTAGACATAATTCTATTATCAGTCTCTGTTTGTTCATCGGATTCTAGTTCTGAATCGATTTCGTTCTCATAATTTTTGAGAGCGTTAGCGGATTCATTAAATCCATGAAGTAACAATGTTCTCTGTAAAATTTCATTCACATCAATGTATTTATCTAAGCTTTCTCTTTCTCTTGCTCGTTTTGTTTCTTCAGGAAACAGAATATGCATTCTATCAAATATTTTGCTAAGTATTTTTACATTCTTTTTGGTTGGTTTTGTCTGAGTATTTACAATACTAGCCATCGGATATCCTTTAGTAAATCCAAGTTTTAAATCTAAATCACTGGCAGAAGACGAAACTTCTTTTCTAAGATTTTTTAAAATATCAATAAGCAAAGTTGCCCACATTATCGACATAAAATCATGACCAAATGAACCGTTGTAATCATTTGGTTTGTCAAGTGGATTAAATTTCTCGTTGGATAAATCTTGTACAATTTTTTTAAGATTTTCATCTTCGTGCTCATATCTTTCAAAGAAATTTCGCAAACCTGGTCTATTCTCTTTTTTCATCTTATGTTTGTATGCTTTTTTATTATTCATCTTCTCTCTCCTTATGCTCTTAATTTTCGTACTTCTTTCTCTAATTCCAAAATCTCATAAACATCATTAATATCGTACATAATATATTTCCCTTGCTTACGAAATCTCAATCCTTTACGTTCTAACTTCTTAATATAGCTATGAGTGAAGCCAAACTTCTCCATCAAAGCCTGTTGATTGATTGGCATGCGATCATTCTCTAACTGCTCCTTGACCTGCTTTTCAGCAAAAGCCAATAATTGATTTGTGAACAATTCAGCACTTTCGCCGTCTAATCGTAATTGTAACGTTATACCTTCCATTTTCTACATCCTCTCAACTATGCGGGCAAGCATTTTTGTGATATAATGGTTTAAATTGTTTTAGTATGCGCCTGATTGCCGTCAGGTGCTTTTTTGCGTTGTTGTCAAACTGTTTTACTTTCCAGCGCTCTGAGTTCTATCTCATGGCTGACTTGTCTAAATAGCTTCTCACACGCTATTTTAGCTTCTCTGTACGTTGTAGATTCACTGATGAAGTAATCAGCAAGTTCGATGATTTTGTCTTCCATTTAACCTCCTATATCGGTCTTGAGACTGATGTAATATCCTCCTAAATTGCTATAATACTCTTGACTAATATCTCTCCCGTTTTAGTCAAAAATTTAACAGAAAGGAGGTTCAAAAAATGAGTAAGCTTAGCCATAAGCCAAACCACGTTGTTAAGAAACTAACCTGGGAAAATCTCGATAATATTCTATTATCTAATTTTTCAGAGTCGACTACTGATAAACCTAGCGCAGTAATTCAGTTATCTGATTTTGAAATGTCTAAAACTGAAATTATCGAAGAAGCAACTGCTCAAGGTTATCAAGTTATCGATAATTCTGATGGTTACTTAAAGTTTCTATAACGAATTTTAAAGATGATATATTTGTACGATTTACATCAATATCTCTTTTTAACTTAGCAATCTGATGGTTACTTAAAGTTTCTATAACGAATTTTAAAGATGATATATTTGTACGATTTACATCAATATCTCTTTTTAACTTAGCGATCTGTCTATCAGATTGCTTTTTTCTTTTCCCACTATACGGATATCGTCTTGGTCTCATTTTCTTTCCCTCCCTACGCTTGACTAAATGCGTTCAGTTCCATGATTTTCATCTTGGTATTGGTGCTTGGCTCCCACGTCATCCAGTAAGCTAGAGCGGCATCCGCATGCTTCTTGGGTAGCAAGTCATAGCGACTAATGTTGAAGTGGTCTTTAAAGTCAATCTCAGCTTGTCTAAATACCGACTGAGCAAAAATCTTATCCGCATAAGCTGGGCTATCAATGCCACCCAGGCAAGCCACAACCCTAGCCTTACGCTTCTTCAGGAGCGACTGAGCATAGCTTGGATGAATCGGTTGCTCACTCTTGAGGTAGTCGATATCTTCCAACATGCTAGTCTGTTGCTCACGCAATTTCTTCTGTCCAGTAAAGAGAGCGATAAAAGCATCCTCGTCCAAATCCTCGCGAATAAATCCGCCCTGCTTACGAATAGCTGGCAAGACCTCTGATGTCACCCAGCGCTTGAACTCCTTAGCTTGAGGCAACTTGCTGGATAAGATAAGAGAGTAGAGACCAGATTCGTTGATGATAATAGTATTTTGTGTTCGTCCTAGATTATCGGTGAGTCCGTATTTCACGGAGTCATCTTCATCAACGTGCCGAGAAATTGCGTCCAGAGGTTTAGCATATCCTAAGATATCCGCTACATCCTTCCCGACAAACCAAGGCTCGTCATCAATTGTCAAAGTACGGACTTCCTGCCCGTGAAAATTAAAAATTTCGTTCATAAAGTTCCTTTCTAAATTTGGTATAATGAAAATAAAACTCGCCAGAGCTATTTAAGTAAAGTATTTTTAAACGACTGTTTGACAGATACTATATGAGGCGCTTCACGGTTATTTATATAATCAACCTGAATAAGTGTCTCTGGCACTTCATCTTTCTTTGTTTCCCAAATTATCTTGATACCTTGAAGACAAATATCTTCTGTTTGAAAATCAACCCCGTTCAAAATAACTCGTGGAATACTAGAGTCGCTATCTATCTTAATTTCTAAATTTTGAATTGGTAGTAAATTTTTTGATAGGCTGCTCATATCTCTTTCCTTCCTATTGTTCTCCCCATTTTGCTATAATTAAAGCAGATCCTTGAGAAATTCTTCAAGTTCCTTACGCTGAGACTCAGCAAGCTCTGCTCTTTCAATAGCTTGTTGAGTCATCAGTGTTTTAAGACTACTACTTAATTTTTTTCTATCGATGTAACTATTTTTAAATCCCTTATTTGCCATCTCTTCCTCTCCTTTCTATTTTTCTCTCCTTTTTGCTATAATAAAAGCAGAAAGGAAGTGATCTAATGCCACAAATCACCAATGATAATGTCCAGATTTGGACACTCTATATCACAGTAATAATTGCAGTTATCGGTTTTGTTTTTAATACCATTTCACTCTGGCAAACAAAGAAAGCTACAGAGGATATGGCAAAGCCTTATATTAATGTTTATGTAGATGTCTATGCAGTTAAAAATCAACAACGTACCTTTGTTTTTAAAAACTTTGGCCAAACTCCAGCATATATAGATAATATTCAGATAGATGGCGAATTGGATCCATTGAATTCTGTACACCGCTTCAACTCACTTATCGGAAATATGATTGCCCCAGGACAAAAATTTACATCATCAATAGACCCAGATTATAAAGGTCGAATTACACTGACAATTACTTACTCCGATAGCAAGAAACACAAATATATAGACAAGTTTGTACTTGATGCTACATTGGCATCTGCAATGTTCTACACTGTAAACGAGAGCAATAAAAGCGATTCTCCAGCTACAGCTATCAGACAATCGACCATGGCTCTATTACGCGATCTACGATAGAACCATCTCCCAGCGATTTTACAGTTCAAACATCACGTAAGAATTCAATTTTTATCTCAACAGTTTCATCGTCAAGTGTATTGGCGATGATTTTATTTTTTGCGTCAATCGCTTCGTTCAAGTCTTTACAAGTTAATTCATAAAATACATTTACATTTGCATTCATCTCTTCCCCTCCTATTAGTGAATTTTTTTGTTCTATTTTTTGTTAGCAATTCTATCCATTGTATCTAAAGTAAGTTTTTGTATCTCTTTTCGTGCTTGCAATTCATTGTCAAAAAAATTCTCAAGCATTTCGGTCAATCTATTCGAATATCCTCGCAATAGCATTACCGTCACCAAAAATGAAGTAATAGCTGATACAATGACCACATAAAGAAAAACTTCCATCTTCCCCTCCTACTCCAGCACCTTACTGCCGACTACCAATCGTTTAACGACAACGTCCATCTCCTTAAATTCGGCATTCTCTGCACAGTAGCGGACGCTCTCGCTGATGATGTGACAAATAGATACGCCGTATTCGTTCGCCAGCTCCGTAGCGATCTCCCAGGCATCTCTGTCAATCCGTGTTACTTTTTGCGCTGCGTTGTTCATAGTATTTCCTCCTACAACATATCTTCTACCCTACACCCTAGCGCCTTGGCAATGACCACCGCCTGCGACAGCGTCACCGCCTTCAGGTCGTTCTCGATCCGTGACAAGGTCGTGTAGTCTATCAAGGTTCGCTTGGCAAGCTCACGCAAGCCCAGCTTTTGAGCCGTTCTCAGCTCCCTCATTTTCGCTCCATACATCGACTTCTTCCTTTCTACTAATAGGTCTTTTCAAAACTGTTGGTACTTGTCAACAGTTTTGATAGAATTATTCTATCGATTTTGAAAAAGTTTGACCTTCTTTGATGTTAGGTGTTTTATTTCACTTTTCGTGAAGTCTGGGGTGTGAATATATCGCCCAATTCTTTACCGAAATAATGGGCGATTTTGAACATTTCACTCAGTTTAAAATCTTGTTTACCTAATTCTTTGTTGCGATAGCTATTCTCGCTTTTTCCAATAACATCTGCCATTTCTTTCTGAGAAATATTCTTTTCCTTCCTCAGTTTATATAAAAGAATTTGCAAACCATAATCACCTCCTATTCATTTTAAAAAAACCATTTCCAGATGAAGTACACCCAGATAAAACCGGTTAGCATCCAGCAGACCACATTCCAAAATTTCTTCTTGTCTTTCATGACAAATCTTTCGAGATATGCTATACTAATAGTGAGCTTTGGGGCTTTCGCCCCGCTCACCCCACTTCTATTTCAAGAAGTGTTTGATTAACTCAACACTGGCTGTAATCACTGTTGAGATAACCAGAGCCTTAGGACCGTCAAGCCATGGCTCTTTTTTTGTTGCCTTTTCAGGCTTTTTGCGTCTCCGCATATCTCTTTTCCTCCTGTATTTATTTGATTGATTACCTCAACCATGATTTAATTATACCTCACTTTTCGTGAAGTGTCAATAGTTTTTTTGCGAAAAAACAAAAAAACTTTTCTTTCCGTGAATATTTTGTTATAATCTACTTAATAAAACACTCAGGAGAAATATATGACTGACAAAGAATTAGCTATATACATCGGAACAAAAATAAAAGAATATCGATTACAGCGCGGATTGACGCAAAAAGAATTAGCTACTTTAGTGGATATGGGTGATACAACTATAGCAAACTATGAAAAAGGTTTCCGTACTCCTAAAAAGAATACTTTGTTTAAAATATCCTCTGCTCTCAGCGTAACTATTGACGATTTATTTCCACCTATTCGTAAAGCAGACACCCCCACAGCGTCCCCAGATTTGCTCACACAGCAGATAACGGACAAGGTGGTACAATTAACCCCAGATAATAAAAAAATCGTCCTACGGACTTCTGAGGAACTTCTGGAGAGGCAAAAAGCAAACGGCGAGATGTACACAGAGCAAAACGAAGAAGAAACGAAGAAAAACGAAGTGTCGGAAGTTATCAGCTTGTATCAAGTTGAGGTTGTATCTGAGACGGCAGCAGCTTCTGGATTTAACTATGGATTCGATTACGACGATACAGATAGAGAGACTATAGAGGTTGACGAGCAACCACCACGCCACGATATTGCGACTAAGGTAAGCGGAGACTCCATGCAACCTGACTACCAAGACGGAGACATTCTCTATTTAGTAGACAAAGGACTGACCACCTACAACGGAGATTTGGCAGTTATCGCATACGGAGACCGTTCTTACTTCAAAAAGATCTATACCGAAAACGGACGCTTACGCCTCGTATCACTCAATGACAAGTACGAAGACATCATCCTAGACTTCCCACCAGCCGAAGACACACACATCAAGATTTATGCAGTAGTCGGGGTGTATAGAGGGGA
>NZ_VMMR01000035.1:0-63350 GCF_013277285.1 Streptococcus sp. 339
CTGACGAAGTCAGTAACCATACCTAAGGTAAGGCGACGCTGACGTGGTTTGAAGAGTATTAGCGCTAATTTTTAGGGCTTTTACCTGATTTTTAAAGACTAGCAAACTTTTCTGCTGATTTTCATGAAGAGCCTTCGCTTTTATGGTAAAATAGTAACAGAATAAAAGAGGAGAGAAAACATGAAACGTAGTATGTATGCTGGTCGTGTTCGTGAGGAACACATCGGACAAGAAATAACCTTGAAAGGATGGGTTGGCCGTCGTCGTGACCTTGGTGGTTTGATTTTTATCGATCTTCGTGACCGTGAAGGAATCATGCAGTTGGTTATCAACCCTGAAAAAGTCTCTGCCGAGGTTATGGCAACAGCTGAAAGCCTTCGTAGCGAATTTGTTATTGAGGTGACTGGTCAGGTCGCTGCGCGTGAGCAAGCCAATGATAAGTTGCCAACTGGTGCAGTTGAGTTAAACGTGACAGCTCTTATTGTGCTTAACACAGCTAAGACAACACCATTTGAGATTAAGGATGGCATTGAGGCAAATGACGATACACGTTTGCGTTACCGTTACCTTGACCTTCGTCGTCCAGAGATGTTGGAAAATCTTAAACTTCGTGCTAAGGTGACCCACTCTATCCGCAACTACTTGGATGAGTTGGAGTTTATCGACGTGGAAACACCATTCCTTTCTAAGTCAACACCAGAAGGGGCGCGTGACTATTTGGTACCGTCTCGCGTCAATAAAGGGCATTTTTACGCCCTTCCTCAAAGTCCACAAATCACGAAACAGCTCTTGATGAATGCTGGTTTTGACCGTTATTACCAAATCGTTAAATGTTTCCGTGATGAGGACTTGCGTGGAGACCGCCAGCCTGAGTTCACTCAGGTCGACTTGGAAACGTCTTTCCTTACGGAGCAAGAAATCCAAGATATTACAGAAGGCTTGATTGCGCGCGTGATGAAAGAAACAAAAGGCATCGAAGTAACGCTACCATTCCCTCGTATGAAATACGATGATGCGATGGCTCTTTACGGTTCTGACAAGCCAGATACCCGTTTTGACATGTTGCTTCAGGACTTGACAGAAGTGGTCAAGGGTGTTGATTTTAAAGTCTTTTCAGAAGCACCTGCTGTAAAAGCCATTGTGGTCAAAGGAGCTGCGGACGACTATTCACGTAAAGACATCGACAAGATGACGGAAGTAGCCAAACAGTACGGTGCCAAAGGTCTTGCTTGGGTTAAGGTTGTTGATGGAGAATTAAATGGACCAGTTGCCAAGTTCTTGACTGGCATCCAAGCAGAATTGACAGCAGCGCTTGCGCTTGAGGATAAGGATTTGGTTCTCTTTGTGGCAGATACGCTTGAAGTGGCGAATGCAACTCTTGGTGCCCTTCGTGGACGTATTGCCAAAGAGCTTGGCTTGATTGATAATGATAAATTCAACTTCCTTTGGGTGGTTGACTGGCCAATGTTTGAATGGTCTGAAGAAGAAGACCGTTACATGAGTGCCCACCATCCGTTTACTCTTCCACAGGAAGAAACAGCTCACGAATTAGAAGGTGATTTGGCTAAGGTTCGTGCCATTGCTTACGATATCGTCTTGAACGGTTACGAACTTGGTGGTGGTAGTCTTCGTATCAACCAAAAAGACCTTCAAGAACGCATGTTCAAGGCTCTTGGTTTCTCAGCCGAAGAAGCAAATGACCAGTTTGGCTTCCTTCTTGAAGCCATGGACTATGGTTTCCCACCACACGGTGGCTTGGCTATCGGGCTTGACCGCTTTGTCATGCTCTTAGCAGGAGAAGAAAATATCCGTGAAGTCATTGCCTTTCCTAAGAACAACAAGGCAAGTGACCCAATGACACAAGCTCCATCAACAGTAGCACTCAAACAACTAGAGGAACTCAGCTTACAAGTAGAAGAAGATGAAACAAGCAAAACGAATTAAGCGGTGGCGCTATTATCTGCGCCGCTTTGCTTATCAGATAAAAATTTTACGTGTCTTACAAAGTATCTCTCGAGAAAAGTATGATGAGAAGATTTCGGCCTCTCTGGTCTATGGTTTTTTATCAGCAGTAGCAGTTAATTTCTTTTTTCAACCAGGGCATGTGTATTCGAGTGGTGCGACAGGTATGGCACAGATTATCTCTGCCTTGAGTAATCACTGGTTTGGTTTTCATATTCCGATTTCGCTAACCTTCTACGCCATTAACTTCCCTTTGATGGTCTTAGCTTGGTATCAGATTGGCCATAAGTTTACTGTCTTTACCTTTATCACGGTGTCTATGAGTTCCTTCTTTATCCAGTTTGTCCCTGTGGCAACCTTGACGGAGGATCCCATTATCAATGCCCTTTTTGGGGGTGTTGTTATGGGTTTGGGGATTGGTTTTGCTCTTCGAAACAATATCTCCAGTGGTGGGACGGATATCGTCAGCCTGACTATTCGCAAGAAAACAGGTAAGAATGTCGGTAGTATTTCTCTCTTGGTAAATGGGACCATCATGCTGATAGCAGGTTTGACCTTTGGTTGGAAATACGCTCTCTACTCTATGATTACCATCTTTGTCTCTAGCCGTGTAACAGACGCTGTTTTTACCAAGCAAAAACGCATGCAGGCTATGATTGTGACCAATCATCCAGATAAAGTAATTGAGAAAATCCATAAAAAATTGCACCGCGGAGCAACCATGATCCACGATGCAGAAGGAACCTATAATCACGAGAGAAAGGCAGTTCTAATCACTGTCATTACACGTGCAGAGTTTAATGAATTTAAACAGATTATGACACAAGTGGATCCAAGCGCCTTTGTCTCTGTCTCGGAAAATGTTCATATTCTAGGAAGGTTTGTTGAGATAGATAATTAGTGACCAAAAAAACCAGCGTGAGCTGGTTTTTATTTTTCTATAATTTTATGGGCAATCAACTGGCGGTAACAAATTTGTTTATTGCTTTTAGCATCGTTGATAATCTGAAGAATCGTTTCAAATGATGTTTGACCAAGTTCTAGGCTATTGATATCGACATAGGCTGCCAAGTTGAGCTTGGGATTAACCGAGTCAAAGCTGAGAACAGGGACATTCAGCTGGTGTTTGGCAATATAGTTACAAACACCTTCAGCTAGGAGGCTATCGGTTGTGATGATAGCATCAATTTGTGGATCGTGCTTGAATAATCGCTTGCTAAATTTATAGCCCTTTTCTTCCAGAAACTCGTCGGCAAAGTAGATGCGATTGTTGTCAGTGATCAGTTTGTAATGCTTAAGCGCCTGTTCATAGCCTGTTAAACGGTCTTTGGTCACGAAGAGCTTTTTACTTCCTCCGATAAAGGCAATGCATTTGCAGCCTTTTTTGATGAAATATTCAGTCGCATCAAAACCAGCTTGAACATTGTCGTTGTCGACAAGTGGGATGAAAGGAGATAGAGATTTACCTAAAATAAGGAAGGGGAACTGTTCTTCTGCTACGAGTTTGACGAGGGGATCTTCTTCTTGGGCATAGAGAAAGATTAGCCCATCTACACGCTTGCCATAGACCATTTGTGAAATAGCGTTGAGACGCTCCTTTTCATCTTTTCCTGTTGCTATCTGAATGGCATAGTGGTTTTCAGATGCGACTTGAGAGATGCCACGTAGAACCGATGGAAAGAAAGGATTCTGGTAGAAGGCGTCTGAGTCATCAGGAAGAACCAAACCAATCACCTGAGTGTAGCTGCTTACCAAGCTACGAGCGTTGAGGTTGGGGTGGTAATTGAGCTCCTTCATAGCCTTGCGAACGCGTTTTTTTGTTTCGTCGCTAATGGTTGATTTATTTTGAATAACACGGGTTACGGTTGAAGGCGAAACACCAGCAGCCTTGGCCACGTCTTTAATCGTAACGGGCATAAAAATCTCCTATTTATGGTAATTTGGATCACGGAAATGTGTTTTATAAAAGATAGTGACCAGATACAGAACAAAAAGAATATTTTGTACAGTAATCAGGGTTGTCATATTTTGGCCAAATAATCCCAAAATAAGTGTAATCAGAGTCGGCAATCCTAAACAGTTCAAGATAAAATGGTAGCACTCTTTAAAGGTCCTAAATGAAAAGAGGCGTGATTTCTTAGTGATATAAAGGAGAAGACTAGCTCCTAGAGAGACGATAAAGAAATTCAAACCAAAGAGGAAGCTGGCACCGAGAACTAGGAAGAGACTGATATAGACACGATTCTGCTGGTACCAGTCTTTAGAAATTGCTTGGGTCAAGCTGTCTTTGATTTTGAAACTCTCAGTCTGAATGGCTCGGTAAGAGATGCGGGTCAGTTCCTTGCTTTCCTTGCTGATGACTAGCTCATTTGTATCGAAATGCAGTTGCAAGTCTTTAGGTAATTCCTTGCTTTGGCTTGGACCAATCACAAGAGAAGGGGCTTGATTGGCAGTTCCTGTATAAGTTAAGTTGCCATCGACAATTGTAGCATGTTCAGAGAGATCCTGGACAACCTCATCTGTCAGAGGTTCATAGACATTATCGATAAAAGTTTCTAGCGGATAGGTCTCCTGGGAGCTGTTTTGGATGGCAATGGGTACCATAGACAAGCTGATAAGGAAGATACTGGTAAAGAGTAGTTGAAACCAGTTGAGCCCGAAACGTTTGGACAGGGGCTTACGAAATCCCCAAATACTTGAAAAATAGGAAAATGGATATGGAAGCATGGGTATCTTTCTAAAAGGTGTTTTCTATATGAGTATTATATAGTTAAATTCGCTTTATTTCAAGTCTAGGAGAAAAATTGCTTGTTGTAAGGATATTATTTACAGTGACAATCGCTAATAGTCAATGAAAATCAAAGTACAAACTAGGAAGCTAGTCGCAGGTTGCTCAAAGCACAACTTTGAGGTTGCAGATGGAAGCTGACGTGGTTTGAAGAGATTTTCGAAGAGTATAAAATGAAAAAGGGTGGCGGGGATAAATTATCCCTTGTCGCCACCACTTGTAAGTCCTGAAACAAAGTTCTTTTGTAGGAAGAAGAAGAGAATACAGATTGGAAGGGCGATGAGGATAGCACCTGCTGAGAAGTAGGCAATCTTCATGTTTTTCGCATTGTTAACGAAGGTTTGGAGACCTACGGCAACAGTAAAGTATTCTTTCTCACGAAGCAAGAAACTAGAGAGGATGTAGTCCCCGAAAGGTCCCATGAAGGCCCAGAGAGCCTGTACGGCAACCATTGGGCGAACAAGTGGAAGAACAATTTGCCAGAAGCGGCGGAAGTGTCCTGCACCGTCTAGTTTTGCAGATTCGTCTAAAGACATTGGCACTGTATCGAAGTAGCCTTTCATGAGCCAAGTATTCATCGGGATACCACCACCAACGTAGAGGAAGATGAGGAACCAGCTGTGGTTAAGGGCGTTCAACATAAGCGCCATAACGAAGAAGGCTGTCAAAGCGGCCATAGTTGGCACCATTTGGATAATCAAGAAGAAGACCAAACTTTGTTTACGAGCCAAGAAGTTGTAACGGCTGTAGGCATAACCAGCAAGTACGATGATACTTGTTTGAACAGCCATGGTAATCAAGGCAATGATCAAGGTGTTGAGGTACCAAGTACCGTACAAGGTTTCAGTGAAGAGGCCTTGGAAGTTAGCAAAACTAAAGTCGACGTTGCTGTCTAGTTTAAAGGCTACTACGTTACCAGTCTTGAAGGCTGACATAATGGTAATCAAAAGTGGATAGATAATGACAATTGATAGACCAATCAGGTAAAGGTATGTAAGGCTTTGAGTCAGTCTACGTTTGAGTTTAATTGAGTTATTCATCTTAGACGTCCTCCATATCAAATGCGTGTAGTTTCTTGAATGCAATCATAGAGATTGAGATGACAATGATAGAGATAATCAAGGTAACAGCTGCCGCCATTGAGTATTGAGGAGATGTACCTGTTGTCAAACGGTAAATCCATGAAATCAAGATATCGGTTGAACCAGCTCCACCACCGACACTACCAGGTCCTCCAGCGTTGAAGAGGTACATGATAGAGAAGTTGTTAAAGTTGAAGGTGTATTGGCTAATCAAAGTAGGTGCCGCAACAGCCAAGATCATTGGGAAAGTGATGTTGCGGAATTTTTGCCAAGCATTGGCACCGTCAATATAAGCTGCTTCGTAAAGGTCGTTAGGAATAGATTGCAAGATACCCAAGGTCAGAACGTAGATGTATGGGAATCCAAGCCAACCTTGCATCATAATCAAGGCAATCTTAGTCCAAGTTGGGTCTGTTTTCCAGGGAATAAGAGCGCCATCAAGGAAAGGAAGGAATTTAGCCAAGATTGGCAATACTTGGGTGTTGATAGCTCCGACACTATCGTTAAACATGTTTGAGAATGTCAAGATAGTGATGAAGGCTGGGACAGCCCAAGGAAGAAGGAAAATAACACCAAAGATACGTTTTCCTTTGATAAATGGTTGGTTAGCAATGATAGCTGTGAAGATACCAATCACAATCTGTAAAGTTGAGGCTGCCAAAGCCCAGATGATGGTCCAAGAAAGAACAGAACCAAAGGCAGAACGGAAGGTACTCAAACTCCAGATATTACTAAAGTTTGTCAAACCAACCCAGTCCAACAATTTGTTTGGTGGTAAGTGTTGGAAGTCATAGTTGGTAAAGGCGATCATCAAGGTTACGATAACTGGGAAGATAATCGCGAAGGTCATGGCAACATAAGATGGAATAATCAAGAGGTAAGGGAAGCCATTTTCATAAATCCCTTTGATCATGTCTTTGAGGGTACGTGGAACTGGAATTCCATTGTTAATGCGTTTTGCAATCGTATATGCATCTTTGATATTTGAGAAATAAAAGAGTACATAAACGACTACAAAGATTAAATGGAAGGCACCACGAATCAGCATAAAGAGGGAATTATCACGACCGGGCTTGTCACCAAGAGTGATGAGATTGCTCAATTCAGGTGCTGCAAGTGCTAGGAAATAAAGGACAAATACGATGGTTACACCAAGGAAGATAAAACCTTTGGCTTTTTGTTTATTGTAAATCTGTCCTAACCCAGGAATGATAGACAGCAGGGCTGCTTTACTAGGTTGTTGCTTTTCCATAATAACTCCTTTCATAGGATACTACTTTTTTTATAAGAAAGCTAAATTATTTGTGTCTCTATTGATAAATTCAAAGGGGGATTTGAATTCCACCCCCCTTGAACAAATTTTTTATTCACCAAATTTTTGTTTGATTGTTTCTTTGATCAATGTTACAGCGTCGTTAGCAGCTGTTTTAGCATCTTTTTGACCACTTACAGTATCAAAGAGCATGTTAGCAGCTGGTTCCCAAACTGCAGACATTTGAGAGATGTTTGGAATTGGTTGAGCGTTCTTGAATTGTTTGATAACAGCTGTTGTCAACTCATCGTTTTTACCTTCAGCGTATGAACGAGCTTCAGTATTAGCTGGGATTTCGTTAGTTGCATCGTAGAAAGCTTTTTGTTGTTCAGTTGAAACAAGGAAGTCTACAAATTTCTGTGCGCCTTCAAGGTTCTTAGTACTTGAAGGAATGATCCAAGCTTTACCACCACCGAATGCAGCATATTCTTTTCCATTTGGAAGAGTTGGGATAGTCGCAACACCGTAGTTTACTTTAGCATCTTTGAGGGCTTGAGCTTTCCAAGGCCCATCAATGATAGCAGCTGTTTTACCTTCTTGGAATTGAGTTTGGATTAGGTTTCCAGCAGCTGTACCATCTTGCATACCTTTAGGCCATTTTTCGTACCAAGATTTAGCGTAGTTGATACCTGCGATAGAACCGTCGTTGGCAAGACCGATGTCTTTAGGGTCTTTACCGTTTTGTCCGAATACGTAAGCGCCGTTACCAGCAAGAAGTCCGTATGCATAGTAGAAGTTTGTCCAGTCAGCTAGGAAGGCAGAAGTTTTTCCATCTTCTCCAGCGAAGGCATATTTGCTATCTTTAGCAAGGTTTTCCAAGTCAGCAAATGTTTTGGGAGCGTCTTTTACCAAGTCTTTGTTGTAGTACATAACAAGTGACTCGATAACGGCAGGAGCACCGTAAACTTTACCGTCAGCAGCGGTTACAAGAGATTTAGTTGTATCTTCTGTTTTAGCACCATCGCTCAATTTCACTTCTGAAAGTTGTCCGTCAGAACCAAGGCTACCCACACGGTCGTATGGAGCCATCATAACGTCAGCAGCTTGACCAGATTGGTTGTCAAGAGAAAGTTTGTCAAGTCCACCAAGTTGGTCACCAGATTTGATGTTAACTGTTGTGCCTGATTGCTCTTTATAAGCTTTAGCAACTGTTTCAGCATAAGCTTTGTATTGGTCCTCAACGTAAAGAGTGATTTCTTTCGCTTCAGATGAACCAGACTCAGCAGGCTTATCAGCAGTTTTGCTTCCGCAAGCTACCAAGAGCAAGCTAGCAAGTGTAGCAGTTCCAAGCACCGCAGCGCTCTTCGTGAATTTAGATGACATAGTGTATTCCTCCTAAAGAATAACAAGTTTTATTGATAAGGAAAACGCAAACGTTTTCCTTTATGAGCTTAGTATAGCACAAATAGAAAACGGTTGCAAGTGTTTTTGTTAAAAATTTTAAAAAATTTTTAAGCTTGATTTGATAGCATGATTTTGCTTTTTAATAGAAGAAAAGTGTGAAATAGATAAGAATACAGTATTTTTAATAAAAAATAGATGTAATCTATCTAAAGAGGGAAATCAGGAGGGGCTACCTCCCTGTTTCTAATTCCTATCTATTTTCTATGGACCTTTGTGCCCCTTGCATCTAAATTCAAGTTTTCTAGAGGAGGATTTGCACTTTGTAGACTGTCCCATGAGAGTTAAACTTTAGGATTAGATAGTTTTAATACTCTTCGAAAATCAAATTCAAACCGCGTCAACGTCGCCTTGCCGTACTCAAGTACAGCCTGCGGCTAGTTTCCTAGTTTGCTCTTTGATTTTCATTGAGTATAAGTTATCTTTGCTAAAATGGGTTAGTCTCCTTAAAAATAATCAAAAAAGTTTTTTAAAAACGCTTGCAATTATGCTTGAAAAGGAGTATACTTATAAGTAGCGCAAACGTTTGCGTCTGCAAAAATACGCAACGTTCCATTATTTTAACACACGAGGTGCTATTATGAAAAAACGTCAAAGTGGTGTGTTGATGCACATCTCTTCTCTTCCAGGAGCTTACGGAATCGGATCATTTGGTCAAAGTGCTTACGACTTCGTTGATTTCTTGGTTCGCACAAAACAACGTTACTGGCAAATCCTTCCACTAGGAACAACTAGTTACGGGGATTCTCCTTACCAATCTTTCTCAGCTTTCGCAGGAAACACTCATTTTATCGATTTGGATATCTTGGTGGAGCAAGGTTTGTTGGAAGCAAGTGACCTTGAAGGAGTTGACTTTGGTAGCGATGCGTCTGAAGTTGATTATGCGAAAATCTACTATGCACGTCGTCCTCTTTTAGAAAAAGCGGTGAAACGTTTCTTTGAAGTCGGAGATGTTAAAGATTTTGAGAAATTTGCTCAAGACAACCAATCATGGCTTGAGCTCTTTGCTGAGTATATGGCTATCAAAGAGCATTTTGACAATCTTGCTTGGACTGAATGGCCAGATGCAGATGTTCGTGCTCGTAAAGCTTCAGCACTTGAAAGCTACCGTGAGCAATTGGCAGACAAGTTGGTTTACCACCGTGTGACTCAATACTTCTTCTTCCAACAATGGTTGAAATTGAAAGCTTACGCTAACGACAACCACATCGAAATCGTTGGGGACATGCCAATCTACGTAGCGGAAGATTCAAGCGATATGTGGGCAAATCCGCATCTCTTCAAAACAGATGTCAACGGTAAGGCAACTTGCATCGCAGGATGTCCACCAGATGAGTTCTCTGCAACTGGTCAGCTTTGGGGTAACCCAATCTATGACTGGGAAGCAATGGACAAAGATGGTTACAAATGGTGGATTGAACGCTTGCGTGAAAGCTTCAAAATCTACGATATCGTTCGTATTGACCACTTCCGTGGTTTCGAATCTTACTGGGAAATCCCTGCTGGTTCCGATACAGCAGCACCTGGTGAGTGGGTGAAAGGTCCGGGCTACAAGCTTTTTGCAGCCGTTAAGGAAGAACTTGGTGAGCTAAACATCATCGCAGAAGACCTTGGCTTCATGACAGATGAAGTTATTGAGTTGCGTGAACGTACTGGCTTCCCAGGAATGAAGATTCTTCAATTTGCCTTCAACCCAGAAGACGAAAGTATCGATAGCCCACACTTGGCACCTGCTAACTCAGTTATGTACACAGGAACTCACGATAACAATACGGTTCTTGGTTGGTACCGTAACGAGATTGATGATGCGACTCGTGAGTACATGGCTCGTTACACGAACCGTAAAGAATACGAAACAGTGCCACATGCTATGCTTCGTACAGTCTTTTCATCAGTTAGCTTCATGGCAATTGCAACTATGCAAGATTTGCTAGAATTGGATGAGGCGGCTCGTATGAACTTCCCATCTACCCTTGGTGGAAACTGGTCTTGGCGTATGACTGAAGAGCAATTGACACCAGCTGTTGAGGAAGGTTTGCTTGACTTAACAACAATCTATCGCCGAATCAATGAAAATTTGGTAGAATTAAAGAAATAATACAATATCAGGAGACATCTTAAACATGTTATCACTACAAGAATTTGTACAAAATCGTTACAATAAAACCATTGCAGAATGTAGCAATGAAGAGCTTTACCTTGCCCTTCTTAACTACAGCAAGCTTGCAAGTAGCCAAAAACCAGTTAACACTGGTAAGAAAAAAGTTTACTACATCTCAGCTGAGTTCTTGATTGGTAAACTCTTGTCAAACAACTTGATTAACCTTGGTCTTTACGACGATGTCAAAAAAGAACTTGCAGCTGCAGGTAAAGACTTGATCGAAGTTGAAGAAGTTGAATTGGAACCATCTCTTGGTAATGGTGGTTTGGGACGTTTGGCTGCCTGCTTTATCGACTCAATTGCGACTCTTGGTTTGAATGGTGACGGTGTTGGTCTTAATTACCACTTTGGTCTTTTCCAACAAGTTCTTAAAAACAACCAACAAGAAACAATTCCAAATGCATGGTTGACAGAGCAAAACTGGTTGGTTCGCTCAAGCCGTAGCTACCAAGTGCCATTTGCAGACTTTACTTTGACATCAACTCTTTATGATATTGATGTTCCTGGTTACAAGACAGAAACGAAGAACCGCTTGCGTTTGTTTGACTTGGATTCAGTTGATTCTTCTATTATTAAAGACGGTATCAGCTTTGACAAGACAGATATCGCTCGTAACTTGACTCTCTTCCTTTACCCAGATGATAGTGACCGTCAAGGTGAATTGCTCCGTATCTTCCAACAATACTTCATGGTTTCAAACGGTGCGCAATTGATCATCGACGAAGCAATCGAAAAAGGAAGCAACTTGCATGACCTTGCTGACTACGCAGTTGTGCAAATCAACGATACTCACCCATCAATGGTGATTCCTGAATTGATCCATCTTTTGACTGCACGTGGTATCGAGCTTGACGAAGCAATCTCAATCGTTCGTAGTATGACTGCTTATACTAACCACACAATCCTTGCAGAAGCGCTTGAAAAATGGCCTCTTGAATTCTTGCAAGAAGTGGTTCCTCACTTGGTACCAATCATCGAAGAATTGGACCGTCGTGTGAAAGCAGAATACAAAGATCCAGCTGTTCAAATCATCGATGAGAGCGGACGTGTTCACATGGCTCACATGGATATCCACTACGGATACAGTGTTAACGGAGTAGCAGCACTTCACACTGAAATCTTGAAAAATTCTGAGTTGAAAGCTTTCTACGACCTTTACCCAGAAAAGTTCAACAACAAAACAAACGGTATCACTTTCCGTCGTTGGCTTATGCATGCTAACCCAAGATTGTCTCACTACTTGGATGAGATTCTTGGAGATGGTTGGCACCATGAAGCAGATGAGCTTGAAAAACTCTTGTCTTATGAAGACAAAGCAGCTGTCAAAGAAAAATTGGAAAGCATCAAGGCTCACAACAAACGTAAATTGGCTCGTCACTTGAAAGAACACCAAGGTGTGGAAATCAATCCAAACTCTATCTTTGATATCCAAATCAAACGTCTTCACGAGTACAAACGACAACAAATGAACGCTTTGTACGTAATCCACAAATATCTTGACATCAAAGCTGGTAACATCCCTGCTCGCCCAATTACAATCTTCTTTGGTGGTAAAGCAGCTCCAGCCTACACAATCGCTCAAGACATTATCCACTTGATCCTTTGCATGTCAGAAGTGATTGCTAACGATCCAGCAGTAGCTCCACACTTGCAAGTAGTTATGGTTGAAAACTACAACGTTACTGCAGCAAGCTTCCTTATCCCAGCATGTGATATCTCAGAACAAATCTCACTTGCTTCTAAAGAAGCTTCAGGTACTGGTAACATGAAATTCATGTTGAACGGAGCTTTGACTCTTGGTACTATGGACGGAGCTAACGTTGAAATCGCTGAGTTGGTTGGCGACGAAAACATCTACATCTTTGGTGAAGATTCAGAAACTGTTATCGACCTTTATGCAAAAGCAGCTTACAAATCAAGTGAATTCTACGCTCGTAAAGCTATCAAACCATTGGTTGACTTCATCGTTAGTGATGCAGTTCTTGCAGCTGGAAACAAAGAGCGCTTGGAACGTCTTTACAATGAATTGATCAACAAAGACTGGTTCATGACTCTTCTTGATTTGGAAGACTACATCAAAGTCAAAGAGCAAATGTTGGCTGACTACGAAGACCGTGACGCATGGTTGGATAAAGTTATCGTTAACATTTCTAAAGCAGGATTCTTCTCATCTGACCGTACAATCGCTCAGTACAACGAAGATATCTGGCACTTGAACTAATACTCTTCGAAAATCTCTTCAAACCATGTCAGCTTTATCTGCAACCTCAAAGCTGTGCTTTGAGCAACCTGCGGCTAGCTTCCTAGTTTGCTCTTTGATTTTCATTGAGTATAAGATACAAGATTTATACTAATACATTTTGTAAAAAAGCGAGTTTCAATTGAAATTCGCTTTTTTAAATGTTGTGGATTTTAGTCAATCCTGTCTAAAAATAGAGAAATTATAGATACAGTGAAGGCTTTAAATGCTGGTTTTTACTGTCTTCAGCCTTATACCCCCTTGTATTCGCTTACATAAAGTATTATAATATAATTGTAGGAAAGAAGGTGTTTTTATGTGGAAAAAATATTTTTCAAAATATAAATGGACGGATTTATTTTGGATTTTATTTGTTATTTTGACCTGCCTCTATATAGGTAACCATGATTTGTTTCCTCTCAATCATCAAGAAATCTCTCTTCGAGGTAGTTTCTGGGGGTCTGTACTTGCCTTATATCACTTGCTATTTATTGATAAGTTTGTTATCTCGAATCGAAAATAAATATGAGGTATATGCCTGACTGGCTACTTTTAATATTGATTTTGGAGGAAGATTTTGTCTCTATTATTTATTATTTTAAATTTATCTATTTTGTACAAGATTTATTCTTTGAGACGGGAAAAATCGAAATACTTGATTTATACGGCCTATATCATATTTGGGGTAAATGTACTATATGGTATTCAATGGTTATTAAAAGAACTGATTTCAACTATTTCCACTTAATATGTATGGAAACTCCAGTGATTTTTGCATAACAAAACGCATAAGATTAAGGTTTGAGTACCTGTTCTTATGCGTTTTTGTAATATTGAAGATTTTCGGTAAGTTTTATACCTTTGGGAAGTCTAGTTTAGAATGCTTTCCCAACCAGAATCTCAGCCTCAATAGTAATCTCTGTCAGTTGGCTCCAGTCAATCTTGCTCTGGTCAACGTGAAAGAGGAGAGGAGTCATACTGAGTAGGGCTTGGAGTTGTTCTACTGTGATAGTCTTAGTCAGAGAGGCAGTTTGGTTAGATAGGATGGTAAAGTGTTCTTGGAAATGATTTTTGATATTTTGGTTGGAATAGTCCTTGTTTGTCAGCTGGTCTTGTACCTTCTGACGGATTTCCTTGAGGTGATTTTCAGTTGGGATAACCTTGATCAAGATACCGTCTTTGGATAAAACGCGACGAAATTCTCCATAGTTGGCAGGTGAAAAGATATCTAGTAGGATATCCATGCTGGTGTCTTTTATAGGAAGACGAGCCAAGTCACCAACGAACCAATTGACTGCCCAGTTGGGTTCACTTTTAGCAGCGATTTGGACTGAATCTTTGGAGATGTCAAAGGCATAGAAAGTTTTTTCAGAGTGACTTTCTTGTAGTTTGCGAGAATAGAATCCTTCACCACAACCGATATCCAAAATTGTTGTGGTTGTTTTTGAGCTTGCAAGCAAGTCAGATACAGCATCTAAGATAGCTTGGTAAAAGCCGACTTCTAGGATTTGTTGACGGTTTTGAAAATTTTCCTTGTCATAGTTAGCAGATTGCTTGATTTGAGGTGCTAGATTGACATAGCCAAATTTCGCCAAGTCAAAAGAATGACGGTTGCAGCATTTGAGACTGCTCTCTACCAGAGTCAGATTTTCTTGGCAGATAGGACAGGCAAAGGCAGCCGCAGAAGCAAAACGCTGGAGTTTAGGTTTGAGGTTTATATTCATAGTTTAAGTGTATCAAAAGAGGTAAATGAAAGCAACTTTAGGATGATTTGTAATAGAATTAAATAGTAGTATCATTACTTTTCAAAGTGCCAAAATTAAATTGCTTTTATATCTAAATTGCTATATAATAATATCTAGGAGGAAATAAGTATGTTAAAAGAAGTATTAAGCGTTGCAAAAGTTGCGAAAAAATCATCACTCTTTTTGGGTGGTGTCGCATTTGGTACCCTTGGTTTGAAAATCTTAGCAAGTAAGGAAGCTAAAAAAGGTTATTCTAAAGCCTTGGCTAAGGCTTACAAATTGAAGGACGAGCTAGATGCATCTGTTTCTGTTGTGAAGCAACATGGAGACGATGTCTTGCAAGATGCCAAATATTTGTACGAGCAAGAGAAAAAAGAAGAGCAATTAGATAGCCTTATAGGAGAATAATATGTCTTTTAAAGTGCTACATAGAGGATACCAACATATCCGACTATCATCTTCTTTTTCACTCACCTTGGATATTCAAGACTATCTTCGTTCCTTGGCGAGAGATGAAAAGGGGATTGAGTCTATCCAGTTTTACATGGATCAACAGCACTTTACTCTACGTATAAAAGAAGGCTTTTCTGTATTAGATAATGCAGAAGCCTTTTTAAAAAGAATTGATAAAGGGAAAGTTTCTGAGTTGATGACTCTTCCCATTCGTAGAGAAGAGAGTGCTTATTCTATTGTTTCAGGTGCAGCGATTAAGCGTGTACTTTTTCGTAGTTTTGTGCCGTATCCTATTCGCTATATATGGACTTGTTATCAGGCTTTGGGTTATATTAGAGAAGCCTATCAAACACTAGCGCGTAAGGAACTAACGATGGAAGTCTTGGACTGTTCGGCGATTTTATTGTCCTTGTTTATGAACCAATCCAAGACAGCTAGCAATATCATGTTTATGCTTGATTTGGGGAATCATTTAGATCAGTGGTCCTTGAAAAAAACTGCAACAGATTTAGAACAGAGTCTTCTTTCAAAAGAGAGCGATGTATTCTTAGTGCAGGGCGATACGGTTGTTAGTATCAAGAGTTCCGATGTTCAAATCGGAGATGTCTTGGTCCTATCTCAAGGAAATGAAATTCTGTTTGATGGACAAGTAGTTTCAGGTTTAGGTATGGTCAACGAAAGTTCCTTGACGGGAGAGAGTTTTCCAGTTGAAAAAAGAGAGTCTGATTTGGTTTATGCAAATACAGTATTAGAAACTGGAGAGTTACGTATTCGTGTAACCGATAATCAGATGAACAGCCGGGTTTTACAACTGATTGAGTTGATGAAGAAATCTGAAGAAAACAAGAAAACGAAACAACGCTATTTCATCAAAATGGCGGACAAGGTCGTCAAATATAATTTCTTGGGGGCTGGGCTGACTTACCTATTAACAGGTTCTTTTTCTAAGGCTATTTCTTTCCTATTGGTCGATTTCTCCTGCGCTTTGAAAATCTCTACTCCTGTAGCTTATTTGACAGCTATCAAGGAGGGGTTGAACCGTGAAATGGTGATTAAGGATGGAGATGTTCTGGAGAAATATCTGGAAGTTGATACTTTCTTGTTTGATAAGACGGGAACAATCACAACTAGTTATCCTATAGTTGAAAAGGTGTTACCTTTTGGGGACTATAGTGAGGAAGATATTCTCAGAATCAGTGCCTGTCTTGAGGAACACATTTATCATCCTATTGCTAATGCCATCGTCAAGCAAGCCGAGATAGAGGGGATTGAACATGAGGAAATGCATGGGAAACTCCAATATATCGCAAGCAAGGGGATCAAATCTCATATCGATGGCCAACCAGTTCTTATTGGGAATTATGTCTTGATGCAGGATGAGCAGATTCATATCAGTTTGGAACAAAATGCTTTAATTGAAGAGTACAAGAGTCACTACAATCTCTTATTCTTGGCTTATCAGAATGAATTGATTGGAATGTTCTGCATTCATACTCCTTTGAGAAAAGAAGCAAAAGCAGCCTTGGAGAAACTTAAGGCACAAGGGAAAAAATTGATTCTGGCAACAGGGGACACCTTGGTTAGGACAGAGCAATTAGTCAAAGATTTGCCCTTTGATCAGGTTTATACAGATTTGAAACCTGATGGGAAATTTGAGTTAGTAGAGGAACTGCAGAAAGCAGGTCACACTATTTTGATGGTTGGGGATGGGTTGAATGACTCAGCTGCTCTAACCCTATCAGATATCGGTGTGGTGATGAATGAGAGTGCAGATATTTCTAAGCAGATGAGCGATATTTTATTGTTAGATAATCGCTTGGATTTCTTCCAAGAGTTGGATTCGCTATCATCATCTTTGCAAACACTCATCAAGAAGAATATTCAAGATACCGTTGTCGTAAATAGTAGTTTGATTGGCTTTGGCTTGTTTAATTGGCTCAGTCCTTCAAAGCTCTCTATCTTACATAATCTAACAACCTTACGCATTGTACTGCGTAGCCTGTCTATTAAGGGATAGGTGGGGACTATTAACAGCAAAAAGGAGTTACCTTTCTCGAGGGTAACTCCTTTTTTTATAGGTAAATGTTGAACAGTTTAGTAAGTCAATACAAAGTATTTTTTCTTTCCACGACGGATAACAGTCAGTTCGTTCTCTAACTTATCAGTGTCACTCAAGACATATTCAAGGTCTTGGATACGGTCGCCATTTAAGTAAATGGCTCCGTTTTGGACGTCTTCACGGGCTTGGCGTTTTGAGTTAACCACACCAGATGAGACGAGCAGTTCCACGATATTGTGATTTTCGTCTGCCTGTACTTGGTAGTTTGGCACACCACGAAGTCCTTGTTTAAGTTCTTTAACAGAAAGGTTTTTGATGTTTCCTGCAAAGAGCTGCTCAGTGATGTTGAGGGCTTCTTTGTAGGCTTCTTCGCCGTGAACAAGTGTAACGACTTCACGAGCCAAGACTTTTTGAGCCAAGCGTTCGTGTGGCGCTGCTTCAAATTGTTTGCGGATGTCTTCAATCTCATCAAGTGACAAGAAAGTAAAGATCTTCAAGAAGCGAACAGCGTCTGCGTCCATAACATTCATCCAGAATTGGTACATTTCGTATGGAGAAGTCTTTTCAGGATTGAGCCAGACGGCATTTCCTTCTGATTTACCAAATTTCTTACCAGTTGCATCTGTGATCAATGGAACAGTGATAACGTGGCCAGTCTTGTCAGCCTTACGACGAAGCAATTCTGTACCAGCTGTCATATTTCCCCACTGGTCAGAACCACCGATTTGAAGAGTGACATTGTGGTCTTGGTTAAGGACGAAGAAGTCGTACCCTTGCATGATTTGGTAAGCGAACTCAGTGTAAGAAATCCCTGTTTCAATCCGTTTTTTCACAGACTCCTTACTCATCATGTAGTTGACAGTGAAGTATTTTCCGATGTCACGGAGGAAGTCAATGAAGCTGATGCTGCCAAACCAGTCGTAGTTGTTGACCATGACAGCTTTATTTTCACCATTTTCAAAGTCAAGAAAACGAGAAAGTTGTCCTTGGATAGACTTGACCCAGCCATCTACTGTGTCTTTTGTTTGGAGACTACGTTCAGCATCTTTGAAGGACGGATCTCCGATGAGACCTGTAGCACCGCCAACGAGCGCATAAGGTTTGTGACCTGCTAGTTGCAAGCGACGACTTGTCAAGATTGCGACAAGGTGGCCTAGGTGAAGGCTGTCAGCAGTTGGATCGTAGCCAGTATAATAAGAAACTTGACCTTCTTCTAGGGCTTTACGCAAAGCTTCTTCATCAGTCGTTTGAAAAATCAAACCACGCTCTTTTAGCTCATCAAAAATGTGCATGTGTCTTTTCTCCTTTTTAAAATTATTGTTTCTACCTATTGTATCACAAACTTGGGCAATAGCCTAGCAGAATAGGGAAGAAAATGGCTATTTTATTGAAAGTTTCCCTTTTATGGTATAATAGATAAAGTGAGGAAATCCATGCAAAATCAATTAAATGAATTAAAACAGAAAATGCTGGAATTTTTCCAGCAAAAACAAAAACATAAAAAATCAGCTAGACCTGGAAAGAAAGGTTCGAGTACCAAAAAATCTAAAACCTTAGATAGGCCAGCCATTTTTCCAGCTATTTTACTGAGTATAAAAGCCTTATTTAACTTACTCTTTGTGCTTGGTTTTCTAGGAGGAATGTTGGGAGCCGGGATTGCTTTGGGGTACGGAGTGGCCTTATTTGACAAGGTTCGGGTGCCTCAGACAGAAGAATTAGTGAATCAGGTCAAGGACATCTCTTCTATTTCAGAGATTACCTATTCGGACGGGACGGTGATTGCTTCCATAGAGAGTGATTTGTTGCGCACTTCTATCTCATCTGAGCAAATTTCGGAAAATCTGAAGAAGGCTATCATTGCGACGGAAGATGAACACTTTAAAGAACATAAGGGTGTAGTACCCAAGGCGGTGATTCGTGCGACCTTGGGGAAATTTGTAGGTTTGGGTTCCTCTAGTGGGGGTTCAACCTTGACCCAGCAACTGATTAAACAGCAGGTGGTTGGGGATGCGCCGACCTTGGCTCGTAAGGCGACAGAGATTGTGGATGCTCTTGCCTTGGAACGCGCCATGAATAAGGATGAGATTTTAACGACCTATCTCAATGTGGCTCCCTTTGGCCGAAATAATAAGGGACAGAATATTGCAGGGGCTCAGCAGGCAGCTGAGGGGATTTTCGGTGTAGATGCCAGTCAGTTGACTGTTCCTCAAGCAGCATTTTTAGCAGGACTTCCACAGAGTCCCATTACTTACTCTCCTTATGAAAATACTGGGGAGTTGAAGAGTGATGAAGACCTAGAAATTGGCTTAAGACGGGCTAAGGCAGTTCTTTACAGTATGTATCGTACAGGTGCCTTAAGCAAAGACGAGTATTCTCAGTACAAGGATTATGACCTTAAACAGGACTTTTTACCATCGGGCACGGTTACAGGAATTTCACGAGACTATTTATACTTTACAACTTTGGCAGAAGCTCAAGAACGTATGTATGACTATCTAGCTCAGAGAGATAATGTCTCCGCTAAGGAGTTGAAAAATGAGGCAACTCAGAAGTTTTATCGAGATTTGGCAGCCAAGGAAATTGAAAATGGTGGTTATAAGATTACTACTACCATAGATCAGAAAATTCATTCTGTCATGCAAAATGCGGTTGCTGATTATGGCTATCTTTTAGACGATGGAACAGGTCGTGTAGAAGTAGGGAATGTCTTGATGGACAACCAAACAGGTGCTATTCTAGGCTTTGTAGGTGGTCGTAATTATCAAGAAAATCAAAATAATCATGCCTTTGATACCAAACGTTCGCCAGCTTCTACTACCAAGCCCTTGCTGGCCTACGGTATTGCTATTGACCAGGGCTTGATGGGAAGTGAAACGATTCTATCTAACTATCCAACAAACTTTGCTAATGGCAATCCGATTATGTATGCTAATAGCAAGGGAACAGGAATGATGACCTTGGGAGAAGCTCTGAACTATTCATGGAATATCCCTGCTTACTGGACCTATCGTATGCTCCGTGAAAAGGGTGTTGATGTCAAGGGTTATATGGAAAAGATGGGTTACGAGATTCCTGAGTACGGTATTGAGAGCCTGCCAATGGGTGGTGGTATTGAAGTCACAGTTGCCCAGCATACCAATGGCTATCAGACCTTAGCTAATAATGGAGTTTATCATCAGAAGCATGTGATTTCAAAGATTGAAGCAGCAGATGGTAGAGTGGTGTATGAGTATCAGGATAAACCGGTTCAAGTCTATTCAAAAGCTACTGCGACGATTATGCAGGGATTGCTGCGAGAAGTTCTATCCTCTCGTGTGACAACAACCTTCAAGACGAATCTGACTGCTTTAAATCCTACTCTGGCTAATGCAGATTGGATTGGGAAGACTGGTACAACCAACCAAGACGAAAATATGTGGCTCATGCTTTCGACACCTAGATTAACCCTAGGTGGCTGGATTGGGCATGATGATAATCATTCATTGTCACGTAGAGCAGGTTATTCTAATAACTCTAATTACATGGCTCATCTAGTAAATGCGATTCAGCAAGCCTCCCCAAGCATTTGGGGGAACGAGCGCTTTGCTTTAGATCCTAGTGTAGTGAAATCGGAAGTCTTGAAATCAACAGGTCAAAAACCAGGGAAGGTTTCTGTTGAAGGAAAAGAAGTAGAGGTCACAGGTTCGACTGTTACCAGCTATTGGGCTAATAAGTCAGGAGCGCCAGCGACAAGTTATCGCTTTGCTATTGGCGGAAGTGATGCGGATTATCAGAATGCTTGGTCTAGTATTGTGAGGAGTCTACCAACTCCATCAAGCTCCAGCAGTTCAAGTAGTAGTTCTAGCGATAGCAGTAACTCAAGTGCTACACGACCTTCTTCTTCAAGGGCGAGACGATAATTCTCTAAATGAAGTGGCGAATCAATAGATTGCCACTTTTTTCTTTTTTCCTTTCGTGTTACAATAAAGGTATGAATCAGTATCAGAAAAAGATTGTTAAAGGAACTATTTATTCGCTCCTATCCGGCTTAATCTGGGGAATCTGTGGAATTCTAGGAGAGTATTTCTTTACTCATTACCAGGTGTCTTCTGGCTGGATTACCTCTATGCGATTGACACTAGCAGGGAGTCTTGTACTCATTTGGTCTGCAATACAATTAAAATCGCAAGTGCTAGATATTTGGCGAGACAAGAAAAATTACCTACCCTTTTTGGCCTATGCTATTTTGGGGATTTTTTCAGTCCAGTATTTTTTCTATCTCTGTGTAGAATACTCAAATGCAGCGACAGCGACTATTTTACAGTTTATCAGTCCTGTCTTTATCCTCTTTTACAATCGCTTGGTTTATCAAAAACGAGCGTCAAAAAGTGCTATTTTCTATGTTTTGATTGCTATGCTGGGTGTTTGCTTGATGGCGACAAAGGGAGATTTCTCTCAGTTATCCATGACACCACTAGCCCTTGTGACGGGCTTACTGAGTGCTATGGGTGTTATGTTTAATGTTATCTTGCCCCAGCCTTTTGCGAAGCGCTATGGTTTTGTACCCACGGTTGGGTGGGGGATGATTTTGGCAGGTTTATTTAGCAATGTTCTCTCGCCAGTGCATCAGCTTTCCTTTACTCTTGATATTTGGAGTATCTTGATTTGCCTCATTATCGCTTTCTTTGGGACGGCTTTTGCTTTTTTTATTTCCATGAAGGCGGTGTCCTTGGTTTCTCCTTTGGTGGTTTCCGTTATCAGTGCCAGTGAACCTCTCTCTTCTGCTCTCTTGAGTGTTTTGTTCTTAGGCCTGGTAGTGGATTGGTCACTCCTTCTAGCTATGGCCTTGATTATTTTACCCATGATATTTTTGTCTATAGAAGAAGCGAAAGAAAGTAGATAAAAAGTCTTTTCTTAATTCTAAAAGTGTGCTATACTAGAATAGTCAATAAAACACGGGGAGATAGTTGTGAAGAGTGTTTTTAGGTTGTATCGGTAGGGGTTTGCTTTTACCGACAGCACGTTTTATCTCACATCCCTAAAAAATCATACCTAAAAACAGACAAAAAGGCTTCAAATTTGAGGCTTTTTTTGGTAGAATAGTTATCATTATAAAGAATGAGAGGTTTTTTTATGACTGCTACAAAAATGAATGCTCAAGAAATTATCCAATTTATCGCTAATGCTGAGAAGAAAACCAGTGTGAAAGTAACTTTTGAGGGACAACTCGCAACTGCTGTACCTAGCTCGGTTGTTAGACTAGGGAATGTTTTATTTGGAGACTGGAAGGACGTGGCTCCGCTTCTCAATGGTTTGGTGGAAAATCAAGACTATGTTGTTGAGCAAGATGCTCGCAATTCTGCAGTTCCTTTGCTAGATAAACGTGCTATCAACGCTCGTATCGAGCCAGGCGCTATTATCCGTGACCAGGTAGAAATTGGTGACAATGCTGTTATCATGATGGGAGCTGTTATCAATATCGGTGCTGAAATCGGTGCAGGAACCATGATTGACATGGGGGCTATCCTTGGTGGCCGTGCCATCGTTGGGAAAAACAGCCACGTTGGTGCAGGTGCAGTTTTAGCAGGTGTGATTGAGCCAGCTAGCGCAGAACCAGTCCGTGTTGGAGACAATGTTCTTATCGGTGCCAATGCAGTGGTTATCGAAGGAGTCCAAATCGGTAGTGGTTCAGTTGTCGCAGCAGGAGCTATCGTTACCCAAGATGTTCCAGAAAATGTAGTAGTAGCAGGTGTTCCAGCTCGAATTATCAAAGAGATTGATGCCCAAACTCAACAAAAAACAGCGCTAGAAGATGCGCTTCGTACCTTGTAATTGTAAAAGAAAAATAGAGGCGGGATCCTTTTTCCAGCCTCTTTCTGCTATATAGGAGGATAGATAGATGTTAGATTTGATTCAGACTAGACGAGATTTGCACCAGATTCCAGAGATTGGCTTGGAGGAGTTCAAGACTCATGCTTATTTGCTAGATGTGATTGAGAAATTGACTGCGGGCAAGAATTTTGTTCAAGTTCGTACTTGGCGGACAGGGATTTTGGTTTATTTGCAGGGAAGTCAGCCAGAGCGTACCATTGGTTGGAGAACAGATATTGATGGCCTGCCTATCGTCGAACAAACAGGCCTTCCTTTTGCTTCTCAGCATCAAGGTCGCATGCATGCTTGTGGACATGATTTTCATATGACTATTGCCTTAGGCTGTCTAGAGCGCGCCCTTGAGGAGCAACCAAAGAACAATCTGCTCTTTCTGTTTCAACCTGCTGAAGAAAATGAAGCTGGTGGCATGCTTATGTATGAGGATGGCGCTTTTGGAGACTGGTTGCCAGACCAGTTTTATGGGCTCCATGTGCGACCAGATCTGAAGGTTGGACAGATTGCGACCAATACTCATACACTCTTTGCAGGGACCTGTGAGGTGAAGATTCGTTTCAAAGGTAAAGGAGGACATGCAGCCTTTCCACATGAAGCTAATGACGCCTTGGTGGCGGCTAGTTACTTTGTGACCCAGGTGCAGTCAGTTGTCAGCCGCAATGTCAACCCAATAGAGGGAGCAGTGGTGACCTTTGGTCTTTTCCAAGCTGGAACAACCAACAATGTCATCACAGACACAGCCTTTTTACATGGAACTATTCGGGCCTTGACTCAGGACATGAGTCTCTTGGTACAAAAGCGGGTCAAAACAGTTGCAGAAGGAGTTGCAGCTGCCTTTGATATGGAAGTCGAAGTGGAACTCAAACAAGGTGGATACCTACCTGTTGAGAACCATCCAGCCTTGGCGCGTGAACTAATGGACTTTTTTGAAGAGAAAGACGGAATTGAGTTGATTGATATCGAGCCTGCTATGACAGGCGAGGACTTTGGTTATCTCCTTTCAAAGGTTGATGGCGTGATGTTTTGGCTGGGTATCGATAGTCCCTACGCCCTTCATCACCCTCAGATGGCTCCTAAGGAAGAAGCATTAGCTATTGGGGTGGATGCGGTCTCTAGTTTCCTGAAAAAGAAGGCAGCAGAGTAGAGGGGTTGTCTATGAAATCGGAACTACGCAAGCAAGTCTTGCAAGAAATGAAGGCTATATCTCAAGAGCAAAAACAGGCTATAGAGCAAGCTTTAACCGAGCGGCTTTTACACCATCCCTTCTACCAAGAAGCCAAGGTCATCGCAACCTATCTCTCTTTTCCGCACGAATTTCAAACGCAGGGATTGATTGAGCAGGCGCTGAGGGACGGCAAGAAGGTTCTGATACCCAAAACCTATTCCAAGGGGCGCATGGACTTTGTGGTCTATGATCTGCAACAACTGGTCAAAACTTCCTTTGGCTTACTGGAACCACAGGGAAATTTGGAAGTGGTAGATGCCTCTCAGATTGATTTGATTCATGTCCCAGGGCTGGCTTTTACGATGGAAGGCTATCGGATTGGCTATGGCGGAGGTTATTATGACCGCTATCTGGAACAGTTTACTGGTCATACTTTGAGTACGGTTTATCATTATCAAGTTCAGGACTTTAGTCCTGAAAACCATGATATTCCTGTTCAGGAGGTTTTGATTGATGAAGGAAATCTTTGATAGGCGTTACCCTGTGACGAGTTTCTTTCTTTTAGTGACGGCCGTGGTATTTCTACTAATGTTGGTAACTACAGGAGGAAACTTTGACAGGGCGGATACTCTATTTCGATTTGGAGCCATGTATGGGCCTGCCATTCGCCTCTTTCCCGAGCAAATTTGGCGTCTCTTTTCGGCTATTTTTGTTCATATTGGGTGGGAGCATTTCATTGTTAATATGCTTTCACTTTATTATCTTGGAAGGCAGGTAGAGGAGATTTTCGGTTCTAAGCAGTTTTTCTTTCTCTATCTTTTATCAGGAATGATGGGCAATCTCTTTGTTTTTGTATTTAGTCCCAAATCCTTAGCAGCAGGTGCATCCACCTCTCTTTATGGTCTATTTGCCGCGATTATCATTCTTCGCTATGCAACTCGTAATCCTTATATCCAACAGCTAGGACAGTCTTATCTGACACTTTTTGTGATTAACATTATTGGAAGTGTTCTGATTCCAGGAATCAGCCTAGCAGGCCATATCGGAGGTGCAGTTGGTGGTGCATTTCTAGCAATTATCTTTCCAGTTAGAGGAGAAAGACGGATGTATAGTGCTAGTCAGAGACTGGTAGCGTTAGTCTTGTTCGTAGGACTCGCAGTCTTACTTCTCTACAAGGGAATGGGATGAAAATTTGTGAAATGAAAAAAGATAAGGCATTTTTTGAACCTTATCTTTTTTTATTTTATACTCAATGAAAATCAAAGAGCAAACTAGGAAGCTAACCGCAGGCTATACTTGAGTACGGCAAGGTGAAGCTAACGTGGTTTGAAGAGATTTTCGAAGAGTATTATTCCTTCTCAGCCAATTCTTTTCCCAGTTGGATGAGGTAATCTTTTAAGTCATCTTTGACTTGTGGATGTTTGAGGGCGTAGTCAATAGATGTTTTCATAAATCCAAACTTATCCCCAACGTCGTAACGAGCTCCTGTAAATTCACGGGCAAAAACACGCTGTGTTTTATTGAGCGTATCAATAGCATCAGTAAGTTGGATTTCATTTCCAGCACCAGGAGCTTGCTTTTCGAGGATATCAAAAATCTCAGGTGTGAGTAGATAGCGACCGATGATTGCAAAATCACTTGGTGCATCTTCGGTCGCTGGTTTTTCAACGAAAGTTTCAACGCTATAGAGTCCGTTGATTCCTTCACCTTGAGGAGCAATGACTCCATATGATGAAACGTCTTCGTGTGGTACGGGCATGACAGCAATGGTTGATGCGTGTGTCTTTTCGTAATCCTTCATCAGTTGTTTTGTCAAAGGAACGGCGTTCTCATCTGTGATGTCCATAAGGTCATCACCCAGCATAACAACGAAGGGCTCATTCCCTACAAAAGCTTTGGCTTGTAGGACAGCATCTCCAAGACCACGAGGGTGAGTTTGGCGGATGAAATGGAGGCGCATACCAGTTGCTTCATCTACCAATTTTAACAGATCTGTTTTACCTTTCTCTTTGAGGTTGTACTCAAGCTCAAAATTTGAATCAAAGTGGTCCTCAATAGAACGTTTTGACTTACCAGTGACAACCAGAATATCTTCAATACCTGATTTGAGAGCCTCTTCCACGATAAACTGGATAGTTGGTTTGTCTACAATTGGCAACATTTCTTTGGCAAGGGCCTTGGTTGCTGGTAAAAATCGAGTTCCTAGTCCAGCGGCAGGAATGACTGCTTTTCTAACTTTCAGTGCCATAAGAATCCTTTCTCTAGAGGGTTAAGACCACTCATTTTCTGCTTTAAATTCATTGTTCATGATATTATAAATGGCATCTTTGATATTGGTTCCTTGGTAAATAACTTGGTAAATGGCATGCGTAATCGGCATATAGACTCCAAGTTCTTGCGCTAGCTCATAGGCTGCTCGAGTCGTTGAAATTCCTTCAATCACCATGCCCATATTGGCTTCGATATCAGCTAGGGATTCTCCACGACCAAGAGCATCTCCGGCTCTCCAGTTACGAGAGTGGATGGAGGTTCCTGTTACGATCAAATCTCCCACACCAGATAAGCCGCTATAGGTCAGTGGATTAGCCCCGAGTGCTACCCCTAGGCGGGTGATTTCTGCCAAGCCTCGAGCGATGATGGCTGCCTTAGCGTTGTCACCAAATCCCAAACCATGTAAAGCTCCGGCACCGACAGCGATAATATTTTTGAGAGCACCAGCGGTTTCGACCCCGATAACATCCGTATTGGTATAAAGTCGGAAGTAGTGATTACTAAATAGCTCCTGAACGTATTGAGCTGTTTGTAAATCTTTAGAAGCAGCAGTTATTAAAGTTAGGTCACGCACAATGGTCTCTTCTGCATGACTAGGTCCTGAAACAACGACGATATCACTACGGAGATGTTCAGGAATTTCTTCTTCAAGAATGGTTGATAATCGTTTATGGCTATCAGGTTCTAATCCCTTTGATGCGTGCATGATGATAACCTTATGGTCCAAGGTTTGTGCAACTTGTTGGGCAACAAGTCGTGTCACTTTTGTTGGGACAACAAACAAAATCGCATCCACATCTCTCAGTGCCTCTGCTAAGTCGGTGTAGGCAATGATATTTTCATCTAGAACGACATCTTTAAAGTAGTGTTTGTTAGTATGATAGGTATTAATTTCATTGATTTGTTCGGGAAGATTTCCCCAAATACGTACCTCGTGTCCATTGTCATTTAAGACTTGTGAAAGGGCAGTTCCCCAGGAACCAGGCCCCAAGACGGCGACGGTTTGTTTTTTCATGATTTCCTCCTTAATAGAGTCCTTTCTCTTATTCTATCATATTCTAGAGGATTTTGCACTTGCATTGCTGGGAAGTGGTGTCTTTGTGACTTCAAAAATACACAAAAACCGGGGCTAGTATTAAACTCTCAGTCTTTAGTTAAAGTGAGAAGAAATCTGATAGATAGTTTGATTCAGTATATGCTTATAATAGAGGTAAACAACTCAGGAGGTTCTTGTAGCTTGCGAGAGTTTGGCGAAAAAATTAAAAGATTACGTTTGGCTAAAAAAATCAGTAGTTCAGAATTTTGTGGCGATGAGTCTGAATGAAGTATCCGTCAATTAATTAGAATTGAAAATGGAGAATCCAGACCAACACTAACAAAGTTAAAATATATCGCTGAACGTTTGGGGGTTGAAGATTACAAGTTGATGCCAAGTTATATAGAGTTGGATAAGGAATACCTAGAATTGAAGTATTTCTTGATGAGGACTCCTACATACGAAGATGAAACTATCGCCCAAAAGAAAGAGAGTGTTTTTGATAAGATTTTTGAAGAGTATTATGATAGGCTACCTGAGGAAGAAAGATTTATCATCCCAAATTATTCATATCTGGCACTAACGAACTACACAGTTCAAAAATCACCAGAAAAGCTAGTTAAACTACTGTCCTTCTGGTGATTTTGCTTAATTTCTGATGTTCGAGACATAATTGAGGAGATTTGTCTTGATTTTTTCCTAAAAAAGGGTAGACTCCTCCCTTGGTTTGATGCTCGATTTTTAAAATAAGGTGACTTATTCTGTTAGGCATGTTTTCCCCTGCCCTCTAGCTCTATATGGAACAGGGAGTATCAGATTTATCTGGCAGATTGTATCAAATAAGGCTTGAAATTGTTTTGAATAGGCGTATAGACTTGAGAATTTGAGAATATGTCGTCTAGCAGTAGAGACATATTTTCCGGCAATATGAAGGAAGAGAGGTCGAAAACGCTTGATAGTCAAGACCTTTACTTCATCACCAGCTAGCTGCTTTAAAAAGAGGTAGAGATTATAAGCCAGATAGCCCATCATCATACGTACTTCATTCTTAACCATGGTCGAACTATCTGTCTTATCCCCAAAGAATCCTGCTTTCCTTTCTTTGATAAAGTTTTCAGCATTCCCTCGTTCACGATAGAATTGAAACAGCTCCTCACTATCTACACTGCTTAAATTGGTCAAATGAACTTTTTTACAACCATAAAAAAGAGCACTTAATCGTACTCTTCTCTTTTAAGGATTAGTTGAATTAATTCAAATCCACTAGTTCTCCTGTTTCTAGGTAGACTAGGCGTTCACAAATGTTAGCAATGTAATCAGCGAAGCGTTCCAGATGACCTATGATATAAAGGTATTGAGTTCCATTGGGAATTGAGGTTTCTTGGTCTTTCATAAGTCCAATGATTTCCTTTGATAAGGCATAATAATATTGGTCAATCTGTTCATCTTTTTGAGCAATACTAATAGCTTTTGAGGCTTGGTGCAAAGGAAAGGCAACCAATAAATCGGCTAGCATGCTGAGGGATAATTTACCCATTTGGTGTAACTGTTCTTCGTCAGGGGCTAGTTGATTTTCTTTTAGTTGCAAAACAGCTTTGGCAATGCCTGCCATATGGTCTCCCATACGTTCAAGGTCTGAACAAGAAGACATGATGCTAATCACAAATCGAAGGTCAGACACTTGTGGCTGCTGCAAGGCCAACAAACGGGCACAGGCCGATTCGATAGCGCTTTGACCTTGGTTGATAGCATGATCCTTATTGATAATTAGCTCTGCCATCTCCTTGTCTTTGGAGGCTAAGGCCAGTAAGGCTTTTGAAGCTGTTTCAAGGACAAGTTGCCCTAGTCCTAAAAAGGATTGTTCTAATTCATGCAATTCTAAGTCAAATTGATTTCTCATAGGTTTCTCCTTCCTTATCCGAACCGTCCTGAAATATAGTCTTCTGTGCGCTGATCTTTTGGATTGGTAAACACGTCAACGGTATCTCCAAATTCGCAAATTTCTCCTGTTAAGAAAAAAGCAGTTTTATCTGAAATACGTGAAGCTTGTTGCATGTTATGGGTAACAATGATAATCGTATAATCCTTTTTTAGTTGCTGAATGAGGTCTTCAATTTTTAAAGTGGAGATAGGGTCTAAGGCTGAAGTCGGCTCATCCATTAACAGAATATCAGGTTCTACTGCTAAAGCTCGCGCAATGCAAAGGCGTTGCTGCTGACCGCCAGATAAGGACATGGCACTCTTTTTAAGATCATCTTTGACTTCTTCCCAAATGGCTGCCCCTTTTAAAGATTTTTCCACTAAGGCATCTAATTGTTTTTTGTCTCGAATACCATGTGTCCTTGGGCCATAAGCCACGTTATCATAGATAGACATGGCAAAGGGATTAGGCTGTTGAAAAACCATCCCTACACGCTTACGTAGCTGATTAAGGTTGAATTTGCTACTATAAATATCTTGCTCATCTAAGAGGACTTGGCCTTCAATATGGCAAGAAGGAACCAAATCGTTCATCCGATTAAGGGTTTTTAGAAAAGTTGATTTACCACAACCAGATGGGCCTATCAAGGCAGTAATCTGTCTTTCTGGTAATTGAATCGAAATATTTTTTAAGGCTTGAAAGTCCCCGTAAAATAAGTCTAGGTGTCTGACTGAAAATGTTCCCATACTAGGAAGCTCCTTTCACAAGTTTTCGAGATAATAAGCTTGATAGAGTATTTATCATTAAAACAGTAATAATCAAAATCACACCGGTAGCATAGGCTTCATTGACATGTAGCCCCTCACTTGACAGCATATACATATGCAGGGCTAGAGAACGACCTGAAGACATGAGACTACTTGGCGTATTGGTAGAGGTACCTAATGTATACATGAGGGCAGCTGTCTCACCAACGATACGGCCAATAGCTAGTATCACTCCAGCTAAAATACCTGGCATGGCAACTGGTAGAACAATTCTAAAAACAGTCCGTAACTTACCTGCCCCAAGTCCATAACTTGCTTGACGCATGCTATCACTAACAGATAAAAGGGCTTCTTCTGTTGAGCGAATAATGACTGGCAACACCATGATGACTGAGGTTAAGATTCCTGATAACAGAGAGTATTGAAAACCTAAGAAGACTACAAAGAAGAGCATGCCAAACAGACCAAAAACAATGGAAGGAATCCCAGACAAGGTATCTGAGGCCAATCGCATGATTTTAACACAAAGGGAATCTTTTTTTGTATATTCCACAAGATAAAAACCAGCAAAAATCCCTATGGGCAAGGCTAAAAGAAGAGCACCAAAGACCAGAATAACGGTGGAAATAATCGCTGGCATAAGGGAAATGTTCTCAGAAGTATAAGTCCAAGAAAAGAGGGATAGACTTAGATGAGGTAAGCCTTTGATGAGGATAAAACCAATGATTAAAAAGAGAGAGCCAAAGGTTAAAGCTGAAAAACAATAAACGAGAAGTTTTAGCAGGTATTTACTCATAAGATGATTTTCCTTTCAAGTAGGCAAAGTAGGCATTAATCAAGAGAATAAGGAAAAAGAGAACTGCTGAGGTTGCAATAAGGGCTTCCCTATGCTGACCTGATGCGTAAGCCATTTCCAGAACAATATTGGTTGTTAAGGTTCTGGTTCCTGAAAAGAGTCCACTTGGAATAATCGGCTGGTTGCCTGCCACCAAAATAACTGCCATGGTTTCACCTACTGCGCGACCGATTCCTAAAATAACTGCTGATAAAATACCAGATCTCGCAGCTGGCAAGATGACACTAAAAATACTCCGTTCATGACTAGCTCCTAGAGCCAAGCTACCAGAATAATACGTTTTGGGAACTGTTCGGATAGCAGATTCTGACAAACTGATAATGGTTGGCAAAATCATTATTCCTAATAGTAACGAAGCGGTTAGGACACTCATGCCATTTCCTAAAAAGCTTCTAATCCAAGGCACCAATAATTGTAGGCCGAAAAAACCATAAACAATAGATGGAATGGCCGCCATCAAGTTGATAGCTGATTTTAAGAAGCCATAGACGGGCTTTGGACAATAATAAACCATAAACACCGATGTCAAGATGCCTGTTGGCACCCCAATCACAATCGCTCCTAAGGTAATTAATAAGGAACCAACGATCATTGGTAAAATACCATAGCTTGCCGGAATGTTCGTTGGCGACCAATCACTGCCTAATAAAAAACGGGCAAAGCCGTAGTTAGCCATGAAAGGTAAGCCATTACTAAAAATAAAGAAACAGATTAGCAAAATAGCTACAACAGCTACTGTTGCACTCAGGAAAAAAATTGCCCTAAAAACTGCTTCTTTGAAGGCTTGTTTTGTCACATCTTGTCCTTTCTAGTGAAGAAAGTAAGGGAGATACGACACCTCCCTACTTGCCTTCTTTATCTTATTGTACGATGAAACGTCTGCATCTCTTTAGAGATTTATGGAGCAAACATTTTATTTAATCTTGTCCCAGGTGGTTAATTTGCCACTAAAAACGTCTGCAAGTTCAGCCATACTGACTTGGCTTGCCTTATTGTCATTATTGACCACAACAGCAATACCGTCTAAAGCAATAGCATCATGGGTGAGACTTTTACCTTCTTCAGGAGTTAATTCCCTAGAAACCATACCAATATCAGCGGTTTTCTCCTTAACAGCGGTAATACCTGCTGAAGACCCATTAGAGGTAATATCAATCGTAACTTCTGGATTTTCTTTTTTATAAGCTTCTGCTAATTTTTCCATTAAAGAAGATACTGAAGTGGAACCTACAACAGACAACTTGCCTGATAAGTGTTGGCTTGTATATTCTGTGGTTTCGGTTTTAGCTTCAATAAATTTATTATCTGTGACCACTTGTTGACCTTGTTTGGAGTGGATAAAGCTGATAAAATCTTGACCTAGCTTGGAAAGATTAGAAGACCAAACAATGTTGAAGGGACGTTGAAGAGGGTATTTACCATCTAAAACTGTGTCTCGACTAGCCTTGATACCATCAATCTCTAAAGCCTTGACAGATTTCGTTAAAGATCCCAAGGAGATGTAGCCGATAGCATTAGCATTCCCTTGAACTGCTGAGAGAACACCTTCTGTGCTATTTTGAATCACAGCTGTTTTGGCAGTGTTGTCAATTTTTTTATCACCGTCTTTTTTGAGAATCCCTGTGATTTCTGTGAAGGCACCCCGTGTTCCAGAGCCATTTTCTCGTGAAATCACCTCAATCGTTTCTGAAGCTGACTGTTTGGAAGCAGATGACTGATTGCCACAGGCAACAAGCCCAAATCCTGATAAGCCAATGGCTGCAAGAGTAAGCATTTTTTTGAATTTCATAATAATCACCTTTATTTCTATGTATTTTTCTTGTGTAGGATTACTACACTTATAGTCTAACAAGTCTTTGTAAAGGTTTATCCCTGATTCATGTAAAGATTGTGTAAAGAATCAAAAAAAGCCACTTTTGAAAAGTGGCTGCTCCTAAAAATAGCTTTAAAAATTATTAGTCCTGTGCGAAAGATTGGTTAGGAAGAAAAATCGTGAAGCAACTGCCTCTGCCAAGCTGACTCGTCACCGTGACTTGGCCACCTAATAATTGACTAAGTTCTTTGACAATAGCAAGGCCAAGACCAGTGCCACCAGTTTGTCTGCTTCGACCTTTATTAACTCGGTAAAAACGTTCAAAAATACGATCCTGCTCTAATTGACTAATACCAATCCCTGTATCTGACACAGAAATCTTAATGCCTTCGTTCACCTTTTGGGTCTTGACCTCAATTTTTCCCCCTTGTTCAGTGTAACGGATGGCATTGGTTAAAAGATTGAGTAAGATTTGGGAAAGTAATTGACTATCTGATACGAGGGTGATATCATCTGGCACCTGCACCTTTAGCTGTAAATCCTTCTTCTTGAGCTGAGGTTGCACGCTTTGAGTCAAATCCTGTACAAATTCTGCCAAAGAAAGGGTCGTCCATTGTATAGGCATTTGTTGAGCCTTAGATAAGGTAAGAAGATGCTCAACAATATGCTCAAGACGCAAGCTTTCTTTGTAAATAATGTCTAGAAAGTCATCCTTGAGCGCTTCTTCTTCAGCTGACATCTCCTTAATGGTTTCAGCAAAGCCCTTAATCGAAGTAACTGGTGTCCTCAATTCATGGGAGGCATTTGAGACAAAGGCTAAATTTAACTTTTCATAAGTTCTAATCGTTGTTAAATCATATAACAAGACGAGCACAGCTTCCACAGATTGGGTGGGGCTAAAAACGGGAACTGCTGTCACTTCTAAAATCAGGTCACCCTCATGAAACCCACTTACTTCTTGTTTTAACCTTGTTTTTTGATCGAAGGCTTGGTGAACTAAATTCCGAATATCCATCCGTTTGAGGTCATCAAGTGAACTTATGTCGCCGTCCACATCGGGAAAATAATGAGGCAGAGAGCGACTGGATAATAACATCTGACCTTGAGCGGAAACTAAAAACGTCCCCATGGTTAGGTGCGACAGAAGAACCTCCATTGTTTCGGCTAGGTCCTTGTATTGCTGATCCTGTTGGGAGACTTTGGTTTTTAGGCCAGACACATACTGAGCCAAAGACTTTAAGTCTTCTTGCCCTTTTTCTAAAAAGTATTCACTACTGGTCAAGAGAGGTTGGTGCAAGGTCTCAAAAGCAACTTCCCATTTCCAAAGGCAAAAGAGCCAGTAGCTACCTAGTCCCAAAGAAAGGGCTAGAAGAAAGAGACCGATGCCTTTACTGATCCAAGTTAATGCCATCCCTGCAATCAGAATGAGGCTAACACTTAGATTGACTAGCCAAAATTGAAGGTAGCGTTTCATCTATAACTCCTTGAACTTATAACCATAACCCCGAATGGTTCGAATAAATTGAGGGGCTTTAGGATTGTCTTCAATTTTTTCCCTCAACTTACCAATATGAACGTCCACCAAACGTGTTTCCTGCCCAAAGTCATACCCCCAGATACGTTCCAAAAGACGCTCTCTAGTCAGTGTCATGTTGGGATGTTTCATAAGATAGAGCAAGAGTTCAAATTCTTTTGGGGTCAAACTCAGTAACTTATTCGCCTTGTAGACTTCATGACGCTCAGGGTATACTTTCAAGGTCCCAAATAGCCAAGAATCGTCAGCGATATTATCTGAATCATCTCCTTCTTGTTCTCCTTTAGTTCGCCTGAGGACAGCCTTGACACGCGCCAGCAATTCTCTAGGGCTAAAAGGCTTGGTCAGGTAGTCATCAGCCCCTAATTCCAAGGCCAAAACCTTATCAAATTCATCACTTTTCGCAGAAACCATCATAATTGGAGTTTTGACGCCTTTGGCTCTCAGCCGCTTACAAACTTCTATGCCATCTAATTGTGGTAACATGATATCAAGCAAGATAAAATCAAAGGGTTCTGTTTCTGCCAAAGCTAAGGCCTTCCGTCCATTTGTTACCAATTGAGTAGAAAAGCCTTCCTTACTTAAATGGTAGTCAAGCAATCTCAGAATGTGTTCTTCATCATCCACTAATAAGACTTGTTTTGTCATCTATTATCTCCTATTGGTAACATTATAACACAATTATCAGAAATCCTAACATTGCTAAATCAGATTAAATTTGCTTATCAAGACTAGGATCTGGTCAAACGCTCAATCATCTCCTTGTGCTCTGGATAGGTCGCCAGTAGATCTACCCTTTCAAATAATTCAAAATCCTCAAATTCAAAACCAGGAGCAACAAGACAAGAAACCAGAGCATAATCCTTATCAACTTCAAGAACTCCTCTCAGTTCTGAGGACACGGTAATGATTGATGCGACGGAAGTAAAAATCAATCGTCCTAAAAAAACAATTAGCGAATGATTCTGGTAAAAAGAAATGCCACGCTATGAAGGCTCAGGCGATTGTCACAAGCCAAGGGAGAATTGTTTCTTTGGAGATCACTGTGAACTATTGTCATGATATGAAGTTGTTCAAAACGAGTCGCAGAAATATCGGACAAGCTGGTAAAATCTTGGCTGACAGTGCTTATCAAGGGCTTATGAAGATATATCCTCAAGCACAAACTCCACGTAAATCCAGCAAACTCAAGCCGCTAACAGCTGAAGAGAAAGCCTATAACCATGCGCTATCTAAGGGGAGCAGCAAGGTTGAGAATATTTTTGCCAAAGTATAGTAGATTGAAACTAGAATAGTACATATCTACTTCTAAAACATTGTTAGAAATCGATTTGACTGTCTTGATTGATTTGTCCTGTTCTTATTTCATTTCACTATGAAAACGTTTAAAATATTTTCAACAACCTATCGAAATCATCGTAAACGCTTCGGATTACGAATGAATTTGATTGCTGGCATTATCAATCATGAACTAGGATTCTAGTTTTGCAGGAAGTCTATTATTTGGTTAGGTGAATTAGTGAAGCGTTTAGGCAATTCGCCATAGTTACGACGTCATGGCTCCTAAATCGATTATATTTAGGAGCCATGACTAGTGAAGCAGTTAGCTAGTCCGCATATAAGCGGCTAGCGTCTAACAATTAGGAACTTTAGTTCCAATAACTTTAAGATTACGACGTTTTAGGACATAAATCGATCATATTTATGTCCTAAAACTAGTGAAGCGCCTAGCCAAATCCCTGATAGGATTTGGCGTTAGTTACTTAGACTACTTTACAATAAAGTGATTAAAAGATTACGACATGAACCAAACCAAATCGATATTATTTGGTTTGGTGAATTAGTAAAGCGATTAGGCAAATCGCCATAGTTACGACGTCATGGTCTCTAAATCGATTATATTTAGAGACCATGACTAGTGAAGCAGTTAGCTAGTCCGCATATAAGCGGCTAGCGTCTAACAATTAGGAACTTTAGTTCCAATAACTTTAAGATTACGACGTTTTAGGACATAAATCGATCATATTTATGTCCTAAAACTAGTGAAGCGCCTAGCCAAATACCTGATAGGCTTTGGCGTTAGTTACTTAGATTGCTTAACAATCAAGTAATTAAAAGATTACGACATGAACCAAACCAAATCGATATTATTTAGTTTGGTGAATTAGTAAAGTGTTTAGGCAAGTATCTCTGGTTACGACGTCATGGTCTCTAAATCGATTATATTTAGAGACCATGACTAGTGAAGCAGTTAGCTAGTCCGCACATACGCGGCTAGCGTCTAACAATTAGGAACTTTAGTTCCAATTGTTAGTACTGAATCACATCTTCTCTGGCGCTTCTACTCCAAGCAAGCGAAGGGCTTCTTTGAGAACGACTGCGGTTGCGTAGCTGAGGGCTAGACGGCTGTCGCGTTCTGGGCTTTCATCCAAGATACGTGTATGTGCATAGTATTTGTTAAAGGATTGAGCCAGGCTAATTGCAAATTTAGCAATGATAGAAGGTTCAAAGTTATCTGCCGCACGGTTGATAATACGTGGGAAGTCTTGAATGAGTTTAATGATTTCCCAGCTTTCAGCATCATTCAAGCTATAGTTGCCAGCTGTTTCTGGTTTGAAATCCGCTTTGCGTAAGATCGATTGGATACGAGCGTAGGCGTATTGAACATAAGGTCCAGTTTCACCCTCGAAGGATACCATGGCCTCTAAGTCGAAGTCATATCCGTTTGTACGGTCAGTCTTGAGGTCATAGAACTTAATGGATCCAACCCCAACAGCATGTGCTACCTGATCTTTATTTTCCAATTCAGGATTTTTTGTTTCAATTTGGGCTTTTGCACGACTAATAGCCTCTGCAACAGTGGGCTCTAGCAAGATGACATTCCCTTTACGGGTAGAGAGTTTTTTCCCTTCTTTTGTAACCAAACCAAAAGGAACATGAGTAATGTCGTCACTCCAATCGTAGCCCATCTCTTGCAAGACAGCTTTGAGCTGTTTAAAGTGGGCAGATTGCTCTTGACCAACTACGTAGATAGATTTAGCAAATTGATATTCGTTTTTACGGTAAAGGGCTGCAGCCAAGTCACGTGTGATATAGAGAGTTGCACCATCCGATTTCTTGATAAGGGCTGGATGTTCAATTCCATACTTCTCAAGATTCACAACTTGGGCCCCTTCTGACTCAACAAGAAGGCCTTTTTCAGAAAGAATGTCTACAACTGCATCCATCTTATCGTTGTAGAAGGCTTCCCCGTTATAGCTGTCAAAATCAACCTGCAATTCATTGTAAAGGCGGTTAAATTCCACTAAACTTTCATCACGGAACCATTGCCAAAGAGCGAGAGCTTCCTCGTCACCATTTTCCAGTTTACGGAACCATTCGCGTGCTTCTTCATCCAAGCTAGGGTCATTTTCAGCCTCAGCATTGATACGGACATAGAGTTTAAGGAGTTCATCGATTGGATGAGCTTTTACAGCTTCTTCGTCGCCCCATTTTTTGTAGGCAACAATCAACATCCCAAATTGTTTACCCCAGTCTCCCAAGTGGTTGACCTTGACTGTTTGATAACCGATTTTTTGGAAAATATGTGATAAGCTATCTCCGATAACAGTTGAGCGCAGGTGACCAATAGAGAATGGTTTAGCGATATTGGGACTAGACATATCGATAACAACATTTTCTTGTTTGCCAATAGTTTGGTCAGCATAGTGTTCTTTTTCAGTGATAACAGCTTGCAATACTTGAGCAGAGATGGCAGATTTATCAAGGAAAAAGTTGACGTAAGGTCCTGTTGCAACAACCTTTTCAAAGGCTTGGCTGTTAATTTTTTCAGCCAGTTCAGCCGCAATCATTTGAGGTGCTTTACGTTCGACTTTGGCAAGAGAAAAAGCAGGGAAAGCAATGTCTCCCATTTCTGAGTTTTTAGGGGTTTCCAGTAAATTTAAAATAGCCTCTTGGTCTAGGCTATCAATGACGCTAGCCAACTCGCTAGCAATCAATTCTTTTGTATTCATTAAGAGCTCCTTTTTGGACTTTTCTACTATTTTATCACAATTTTAAAGAAAGAAGAAAAAATTTTTGAAATCTCCTATTTTTTTGGTATAATATAGTTATAAAAATAGTTATAAATATTCACATAAGAGGATTTTATGAGAAAAAGAGATCGTCATCAGTTAATAAAAAAAATGATTACTGAGGAGAAATTAAGTACACAAAAAGAAATTCAAGATCGGTTGGAGGCACACAATGTTTGTGTGACGCAGACAACCCTGTCTCGTGATTTGCGCGAAATCGGCTTGACCAAGGTCAAGAAAAATGATATGGTGTATTATGTACTAGCAAATGAGACAGAAAAGATTGATTTGGTGGAATTTTTGTCTCATCATTTAGAAGGTGTTGCAAGAGCAGAGTTTACCTTGGTGCTTCATACCAAACTGGGAGAAGCTTCTGTTTTGGCAAATATTGTAGATGCAAACAAGGATGAATGGATTTTAGGAACAGTTGCTGGTGCCAATACCTTATTGGTCATTTGTCGAGACCAGCACGTTGCCAAACTCATGGAAGATCGTTTGCTAGATTTGATGAAAGATAAGTAAGGTCTTGAGAGTTGCTCTCAAGACTTATTTTTGACAAGGAGAGACGGACAATGGCGACAGAAAAGCTATCACCTGGCATGCAACAGTATGTGGAGATTAAAAAGCAATATCCAGATGCGTTTTTGCTCTTTCGGATGGGTGATTTTTATGAATTATTTTATGAGGATGCGGTCAATGCTGCGCAGATTCTGGAAATTTCCTTAACGAGTCGCAACAAGAATGCCGACAATCCGATTCCTATGGCGGGTGTCCCCTATCATTCTGCCCAACAGTATATCGATGTCTTGATTGAGCAGGGTTATAAGGTGGCTATCGCAGAGCAGATGGAAAATCCTAAACAAGCAGTTGGGGTTGTGAAACGAGAGGTTGTTCAGGTCATTACGCCAGGAACAGTGGTCGATAGCAGTAAGCCGGATAGTCAGAATAATTTTTTGGTTGCCATAGACCGCGAAGGCAATCAATTTGGCCTAGCTTATATGGATCTGGTGACGGGTGACTTTTATGTGACAGGTCTTTTGGATTTCACGCTGGTTTGTGGGGAAATCCGTAATCTCAAGGCGCGAGAAGTGGTGTTGGGCTATGACTTGTCTGAGGAAGAAGAACAAATCCTCAGCCGCCAGATGAATCTGGTGCTCTCTTATGAAAAAGAAAGCTTTGAAGACCTTCATTTACTGGATTCACGATTGGCAGCTGTGGAGCAAGCGGCATCTAGTAAGTTGCTCCAATATGTCCATCGAACCCAGATGAGGGAATTGAACCACCTCAAGCCTGTTATCCGCTATGAAATCAAAGATTTCTTGCAGATGGATTATGCGACCAAGGCTAGTCTGGATTTGGTTGAGAATGCTCGTTCGGGCAAGAAGCAAGGCAGCCTTTTCTGGCTTTTGGATGAAACCAAAACAGCTATGGGTATGCGGCTCTTGCGTTCTTGGATTCATCGCCCCTTGATTGATAAGGAACGAATTATCCAACGTCAAGAAGTGGTGCAGGTCTTTCTCGACCATTTCTTTGAGCGCAGTGATTTGACAGACAGTCTCAAGGGTGTTTATGACATTGAGCGCTTGGCTAGTCGTGTTTCTTTTGGCAAAACCAATCCCAAGGATCTCTTGCAGTTGGCGGCCACCTTATCTAGTGTGCCACGGATTCGTGCGATTTTAGAAGGAATGGAGCAACCTGCTCTAGCTTATCTCATCGCACAACTGGATGGAATCCCTGAGTTGGAGAGCTTGATTAGCGCAGCGATTGCTCCTGAAGCTCCTCATGTGATTACAGATGGGGGGATTATCCGAACTGGATTTGATGAGACTTTAGACAAGTACCGTCGTGTGCTTAGAGAAGGGACTAGCTGGATTGCTGAAATTGAGGCTAAGGAGCGAGAAAACTCTGGTATCAGTACGCTCAAGATTGATTATAATAAAAAGGATGGCTACTATTTCCATGTGACCAATTCACAACTGGGAAATGTGCCTGCTCACTTTTTCCGCAAGGCGACGCTGAAAAACTCAGAACGCTTTGGAACCGAAGAATTAGCTCGTATCGAAGGCGACATGTTGGAGGCGCGTGAGAAGTCAGCTAACCTAGAGTACGAAATTTTTATGCGCATTCGTGAAGAGGTCGGCAAGTACATTCAGCGTTTGCAGGCTCTAGCTCAAGGAATTGCGACCGTTGATGTCTTGCAAAGTCTGGCGGTTGTAGCTGAAACCCAGCATTTGATTCGACCTGAATTCGGAGATGATTCGCGAATTGATATCCAGAAAGGGCGCCATGCTGTCGTTGAAAAGGTTATGGGGGCTCAGACCTATATTCCCAATACGATTCAGATGGCAGAAGATACCAGTATTCAACTGATTACAGGACCCAACATGAGCGGGAAGTCAACCTACATGCGTCAGTTAGCCATGACGGCGATAATGGCCCAGTTGGGCTCTTATGTGCCAGCAGAAAGTGCCCATTTACCTATTTTTGATGCTATCTTTACCCGTATCGGAGCAGCCGATGATTTGGTTTCAGGCCAATCAACCTTTATGGTAGAGATGATGGAGGCAAACAATGCCATTTCGCATGCGACTAAGAATTCTTTGATTCTCTTCGATGAGTTGGGACGGGGAACTGCAACTTATGACGGAATGGCTCTTGCTCAGTCCATCATCGAATATATCCATGAACATATCGGAGCCAAGACCCTCTTTGCGACCCACTACCATGAGTTGACTAGTCTGGAGTCTAGTTTACAACACTTGGTCAATGTCCACGTGGCAACTTTGGAGCAGGATGGGCAGGTCACCTTCCTTCACAAGATTGAACCAGGGCCAGCTGATAAATCCTACGGTATCCATGTTGCCAAGATTGCTGGCTTGCCAGCAGATCTTTTAGCTAGAGCAGACAAGATTTTGACTCAGTTAGAGAATCAAGGGACAGAAAGTCCTGCTCCTATGAAACAAACAAGTACTGTCTCAGAACAAATTTCACTCTTTGATACACCTGAAGAACATCCTATCCTAGCAGAATTAGCTAAACTGGATATTTACAATATGACACCTATGCAGGCTATGAATGTCTTGGTCGAGTTAAAACAGAAACTATAAAGAGAAAATTACTAGTCATTCTAGCTGTATCAAGGAGACTTCTTTGACAAGTTGTCACTTTTTTGCTAGAATAACATCACACAAACAGAATGAGAAGGAGCTGACACATTGTCGCTCCCTTTTGTCTATTTTTTAAGGAGAAAGTATGCTGATTCAGAAAATAAAAACCTACAAGTGGCAGGCCTTGGCTTCGCTCCTGATGACAGGCTTGATGGTTGCTAGTTCACTTCTGCAACCGCGTTATCTGCAGGAAGTCTTAGACGCCCTCCTTGCTGGAAAATATGAAGCTATTTATAGTATCGGGGCTTGGTTGATTGGTGTGGCCGTAGTCGGTCTGGTTGCTGGTGGTCTCAATGTTGTCCTTGCAGCCTATATTGCCCAAGGAGTTTCATCTGACCTTCGGGAGGATGCCTTCCGTAAAATCCAAACCTTTTCTTATGCTAATATTGAACAATTTAATGCGGGAAATCTAGTCGTTCGCATGACAAATGACATCAACCAGATTCAGAACGTGGTCATGATGACCTTCCAGATTCTTTTCAGACTTCCCCTCTTGTTCATCGGTTCCTTTATCCTGGCGGTTCAAACCCTACCTTCTCTGTGGTGGGTAATTGTTCTCATGGTAATCTTAATTTTTGGCTTGACTGCCGTCATGATGGGAATGATGGGGCCTCGTTTTGCCAAGTTTCAAACCCTTCTTGAACGCATCAATGCCATTGCCAAGGAAAATCTGCGTGGCGTTCGTGTGGTCAAGTCCTTTGTCCAAGAAAAAGAGCAGTTTGCTAAGTTTACGGAAGTTTCAGACGAGCTTCTCGGTCAAAATCTTTACATCGGTTATGCTTTTTCAGTAGTGGAACCTTTCATGATGTTGGTCGGTTATGGGGCGGTATTCCTCTCTATTTGGCTAGTTGCAGGGATGGTTCAGTCGGATCCATCAGTTGTTGGCTCTATTGCTTCCTTTGTTAATTACCTGAGCCAGATTATCTTTACCATTGTTATGGTTGGATTTTTAGGGAATTCTGTCAGCCGTGCCATGATTTCTATGCGTCGTATTCGAGAAATTCTTGACGCAGAGCCAGCTATGACCTTCAAGGATGTGCCAGATGAAGAGTTGGTCGGAAGTCTTAGCTTTGAAAATGTAACCTTTACCTATCCAATGGATAAGGAACCGATGCTGAAAGATGTGAGCTTTACTATTGAATCTGGTCAAATGGTTGGTGTCGTTGGAGCGACTGGTGCAGGGAAGTCAACCTTGGCTCAATTGATTCCACGTCTCTTTGATCCGCAAGAAGGCTCTATTAAAATCGGTGGCAAGGATATTCGAGAAGTGAGTGAAGGAACCCTGCGTAAAACAGTGTCTATCGTTCTCCAACGTGCCATTCTCTTCAGTGGAACGATTGCAGATAACTTGAGACAGGGTAAGGGAGATGCTACTCTATTTGAAATGGAGCGTGCAGCCACTATTGCCCAAGCCAGTGAATTCATTCATCGTATGGAGAAAACCTTTGAAAGTCCAGTTGAGGAACGAGGAACCAACTTCTCAGGTGGACAAAAACAAAGGATGTCGATTGCGCGTGGGATTGTCAGCAATCCACGTATTCTGATTTTTGACGATTCGACCTCGGCCTTGGATGCCAAGTCAGAGCGTCTAGTGCAAGAAGCCTTGAATAAGGACTTGAAGGGAACAACAACCATTATCATCGCGCAAAAGATTAGCTCGGTTGTTCATGCAGATAAAATCTTGGTTCTAGATCAAGGACGATTGATTGGTCAAGGTACGCATGCAGACTTGGTTGCCAACAATGCTGTTTACCGTGAAATCTACGAAACACAGAAAGGAAAGGAGGAGTAAAATGAAGACAGTTCAATTTTTTTGGAATTATTTTAAAGTTTATAAGCTATCATTTGTAGTTGTTATCCTGATGATTGTTCTGGCGACTCTTGCCCAAGCTCTCTTTCCGGTCTTTTCTGGACAAGCAGTGACGCAACTAGTTAATTTAGTCCAAGCTTATCAAGATGGCAATCCAGAACTTGTTTGGCAAAGCCTATCAGGAATCATGGTCAATCTTGGTCTGCTGGTTTTGGTTTTATTTATTTCTAGTGTCATATACATGTGTCTCATGACGCGCGTGATTGCAGAATCGACCAACGAGATGCGCAAAGGTCTTTTTGGTAAGCTTGCTCAGTTGACGGTTTCTTTCTTTGACCGTCGACAAGATGGCGATATCCTGTCTCATTTTACCAGTGATTTGGATAATATCCTCCAAGCCTTTAACGAAAGCTTGATTCAGGTCATGAGCAATATTGTTTTATACATTGGTCTGATTCTTGTCATGTTTTCGAGAAATGTGACGCTGGCTCTTATCACCATTGCCAGCACCCCATTGGCTTTCCTTATGCTGATTTTCATCGTGAAAATGGCACGCAAATACACCAATCTCCAGCAGAAAGAGGTAGGGAAGCTCAACGCCTATATGGATGAGAGTATCTCAGGCCAAAAAGCCGTGATTGTGCAAGGAATTCAAGAGGATATGATGGCAGGATTTCTTGAACAAAATGAGCGCGTACGCAAGGCAACCTTTAAAGGAAGGATGTTCTCAGGAATTCTGTTCCCTGTCATGAATGGGATGAGTCTGGTTAATACAGCCGTCGTTATCTTTGCTGGTTCGGCCGTTCTATTAAACGATAAGACTATTGAAACAAGTACAGCCCTAGGTTTGATTGTGATGTTTGCCCAATTTTCACAGCAGTACTACCAGCCTATTATTCAAGTTGCAGCTAGTTGGGGAAGTCTTCAGTTGGCCTTTACAGGGGCTGAACGGATACAGGAAATGTTTGATGCAGAGGAAGAAATCCGACCTGAAAAGGCTCCAATCTTCACTCAGTTGCAAGAAGGTGTTGAAATCAGTCATATCGATTTTTCATACTTGCCTGATAAACCTATTTTGAAAGATGTCAACATTTCTGCCCCTAAAGGCCAGATGACTGCAGTTGTTGGGCCAACGGGTTCAGGGAAAACCACTATTATGAACCTCATCAATCGCTTTTATGATGTTGATGCTGGCGGTATTTATTTTGATGATAAAGACATTCGTGACTATGATTTAGATAGTCTTAGAAGTAAAGTGGGAATTGTCTTGCAAGATTCCGTTCTTTTTAGCGGAACCATTCGAGACAATATCCGTTTCGGTGTGCCAGATGCCAGTCAGGAAATGGTTGAGTCAGCAGCCAAAGCAAGCCACATTCACGACTATATCGAAAGTTTGCCTGATAAGTACGATACTCTTATTGATGATGAGCAGAGTATCTTCTCGACAGGGCAGAAGCAATTGATTTCCATTGCTCGAACCCTGATGACAGATCCAGAAGTTCTCATTCTCGATGAAGGCACTTCAAACGTAGATACGGTGACAGAAAGCAAGATTCAGCATGCCATGGAGGCAGTTGTAGCAGGCAAAACCAGTTTCGTTATTGCCCACCGCTTGAAAACTATTCTCAATGCTGATCAGATTATTGTCCTTAAAGATGGAGAGGTCATTGAACGTGGTAACCACCATGAACTCTTGAAACTAGGTGGATTCTACTCAGAACTCTATCACAATCAATTTGTTTTTGAATAAGAAAGAAGTTGTCCTATGGGGCAGCTTTTTCTTGTCCATAAAAAATTTTTATCACGGCCTTTAAAAAAACATATTAGACGAAAGACGTTTTGAGTGATAAGATAGGACTATCGTTAATATTCGAAAGGAGAGACATCATGCCTAGAACCGTTGTAGGAGTTGCTGCAAATCTATGTCCCGTAGACACAGAAGGCAAAAACATTCATTCATCTGTATCTTGTAGATTCGCAGAGAGCATTCGTCAAGTCGGTGGTCTCCCTCTAGTCATTCCTGTTGGTGATGAGTCAGTTGTACGCGATTATGTAGAAATGATTGACAAATTGATTTTGACAGGAGGCCAAAATGTTCATCCTCAGTTTTATGGAGAGAAAAAGACCATCGAGAGCGATGATTATAATCTGGTCCGTGATGAATTTGAATTGGCACTCTTGAAAGAAGCACTCCGTCAGAATAAACCAATTATGGCAATCTGTCGCGGTGTCCAACTTGTCAATGTTGCCTTTGGTGGAACCCTCAATCAAGAAATCGAAGGTCACTGGCAAGGACTACCTTTCGGAACATCTCACTCTATTGAGACAGTGGAAGGAAGCGTGGTTGCCAAGCTATTTGGAAAAGAAAGTCAGGTCAATTCCGTCCATCGTCAGAGTATCAAAGAATTGGCATCTAATTTCCGTGTAACTGCTATTGATCCGAGAGATCAAACCATTGAAGCGATTGAATCTATCGACGAACACCGCATTATCGGTTTGCAGTGGCATCCAGAGTTTCTGGTTAATGAAGAAGATGGTAATTTAGAATTATTTGAGTATTTATTGAATGAACTGTAACGACTGGAACATCTAGTCGTTCTTTCTTTTATTTTTTCAAAATTTTTGGAATGTGACATTTTTACGCAAACGTTTGAATTCTGATAAAAATTGGAGAAATTCGACAAAAAAGCTTGAAAAAAACGAAGGTAAGCGTTATGATAGAAAAGAAGAAATATTGGAGGAATAACATGTCACATATTAAATTTGATTATTCAAAAGTTTTAGACAAATTTGTTGCACCACATGAAGTGGAATACATGCAAGCACAAGTTACAGCTGCTGACGAATTGATCCGTAAAGGAACTGGTGCTGGTAGCGACTTCTTGGGATGGTTGGACCTTCCTGAAAACTACGACCGCGAAGAATTTGACCGTATCTTGAAAGCTGCTGAGCAAATTAAGTCAGACAGCGATGTTTTGGTTGTGATCGGTATCGGTGGATCTTACCTTGGTGCCAAAGCAGCAATCGACTTCTTGAACCACCACTTTGCAAACTTGCAAACAAAAGAAGAACGTAAAGCTCCACAAATCCTTTACGCTGGAAACTCAATCTCATCTACTTACCTTGCTGACTTGGTAGAGTACGTAGCTGACAAAGACTTCTCAGTAAACGTGATTTCTAAATCAGGTACAACAACTGAACCAGCGATTGCTTTCCGTGTCTTCAAAGAACTCTTGGTTAAGAAATACGGTCAAGAAGAAGCCAACAAACGTATTTACGCAACAACTGACCGCCAAAAAGGTGCTGTTAAGATTGAAGCAGACGCTAACGGTTGGGAAACATTTGTTGTTCCAGATGATATCGGTGGACGCTTCTCAGTATTGACAGCCGTTGGTTTGCTTCCAATCGCAGCATCAGGAGCTGACATCAAAGCCCTTATGGAAGGTGCGAATGCAGCTCGCAAAGACTACACTTCAGATAAAATCTCTGAAAACGAAGCTTACCAATACGCAGCAGTTCGTAACATCCTTTACCGTAAAGGCTATGCAACTGAGATCTTGGTAAACTACGAGCCATCACTTCAATACTTCTCAGAGTGGTGGAAACAATTGGCTGGTGAGTCAGAAGGAAAAGATCAAAAAGGTATCTACCCAACTTCAGCCAACTTCTCAACTGACTTGCACTCACTTGGTCAATTTATCCAAGAAGGAACTCGTATCATGTTTGAAACAGTTGTCCGTGTTGACAAACCTCGCAAGAACGTGATTATTCCTAGCTTGGAAGAAGACCTTGATGGACTTGGTTACCTTCAAGGAAAAGACGTTGACTTTGTAAACAAAAAAGCGACTGACGGTGTTCTTCTTGCCCACACAGATGGTGACGTACCAAACATGTACGTGACTCTTCCAGAGCAAGATGCTTTCACTCTTGGTTACACTATCTACTTCTTCGAATTGGCTATCGCTCTTTCAGGTTACTTGAATGCTATCAACCCATTTGACCAACCAGGTGTTGAAGCCTATAAGAAAAATATGTTTGCCCTTCTTGGGAAACCTGGATTTGAAGAGCTCGGTGCAGAACTGAATGCACGTCTTTGATTCTCATATATGTTGAGCTAATTCAGAATAAAAAAGATCCACAAGTTCATTTCTTGTGGATTTTTAGTACAAGCCTTTTAATTAGTTTATCATTTTTTTGAACAGTGTAAAAAAGAGTGTCTTAATTCTTTTATGAAAGCGCTGTATAATTGCCTTGTAAATAAAACTTGAGAGGTATCAAAATGAATGATTGGTTAAATATAAAAGGCAAAACAGTTCTTGTGACGGGTGCGTCATCTGGGATCGGTAAGGCAATCGTTGAAGAATTGCTGGAATTAGGTGTCAATGTAGCGAATTTTGACCTTAGCGACAACGATTTGCGTCACCCGAATCTATTATTTGTAAAAGTTGATGTAACTTCTCGCTCTGAAGTAGAAGTAGGAGTCGCTAAAATAGTTGAAAGATTTGGCAATATTGATGCGGTGGTCAACAATGCGGGGATTAATGTCCCTAGATTATTAATTGATGCAGAAAATCCTAAAGGTCCTTACGAGTTAGACGATGAAACGTTTGAAAAAGTAACAATGATTAACCAAAAAGGTCTGTATTTGGTTAGCCAGGCAGTAGGCCGGATTCTGGTTCAAAATAGAAAAGGTGTAATTGTAAACATGGCTTCAGAAGCAGGCTTGGAAGGTTCTGAAGGACAAAGTGCCTATGCTGCCACGAAAGCAGCAGTCTATAGTTACACTCGTTCATGGGCGAAAGAGCTTGGTAAACATGGTGTACGTGTGGTTGGAATTGCTCCAGGAATTATGGAAGCTACGGGTCTTCGAACTCTTTCTTACGAGGAAGCTCTTGCTTATACCCGTGGAAAGACGGTAGAAGATATTCGAGCTGGTTATGCTTCAACTTCAACGACTCCATTGGGACGGAGTGGGAAACTACGGGAAGTAGCTGATCTTGTAGCGTTCTATATTTCAGACCGTTCTAGCTATATAACAGGTGTCACTACAAATATTGCCGGAGGTAAAACTCGCGGTTAAAAAAATGAAGGTGAGGAAGAGAGTTGACCTTAGTAAATCGATGGTATAACATTTTAGAAAAAATGGTCTCACAGCCAACTTATTTCTTGGTAGATATGCGCTCGGAGCTGGATATTAGTATGCAAACCTTGCAAAAGAGTATCCAACAATTAAATGATGTTTTGGCTCCTAATATCCAGATTATCTCACAAGATGATCAATTAATGTTAGAAGTGTATGACTATACAGAGTTGGAAAAGATTTTATCTGGTAGTTTAAAACAGGAGAGTGACTTCAATTCTTCCAGTAAAAGAATCGCCTATTTGCTAAAACGTTTAATTGAGTCAACCTCCCCTCTTCTTATTGACGATTTGGCTGAGGAAGTAGGTGTTAGTAGAAGTACCCTTAATAAGGATTTAAAACAAGTAAAATCTTTGGCAGAGAGTTACTCTATCACTATTTCAGGAAAGCCCAATCGTGGGCTGGAGGTCTTGGGGAGCGAGCTGAATTTGCGCTTGCTCTATATTCACCAAGTGGCTCCTTACTTTGAAGGAAGGACACTCACTGAGGCAACATCTTCTTTTCTGGAGACGCTAGTCCAGGATTATAAAATCCCTAAAGAAACACAGGAGCTCCTTCGAAAGACCCTTTCAATTATGGTGGATCGTATTCATACATCTAGGGTGTTGAATTGTCCTATTCCCTACTATAGGAATGATTTAACAGAGACACATTTGGCTGAGAAATTAATCTATCATATTGAGGTGACTTATAAGATTTCCCTCAGTCAGTTTGAGATAGACTTTTTGTGTTTTCCGTTTAATGTCCGTTTTATTGACACTTTAAGCAAGCCGTCTTATCAATCTGAACAGCTTGCATACATTTTTCAAGGGATTGTCAAGAAAGTCAAAGAAACTATGTTGGTTCACTTTGATGATGAAGAATTATTTGAAGAAATCAAGTCTCATTTAGGGTCCTTAATCAATCGACTGATTTTCCATGTGCAAGCTAATGATATATTTCATGGCGAGGTTCAAACTCAATATCCTTTTGCTTTTGAAATGGCGAAAATTGCTGGAGAAGAACTATCTACAATTTTTGGTTCTGAATTGGAATTATCTGAAATCGGATATCTGGCTTTGTATTTTGAAATGATTTTAAGAAAACAAAATTCTGCTGTTAAGGGTTCTCGCAAGCAGATAGCTGTGGTTTGCACAACAGGAAGAGGAACTGCTGCGATGATTATCCAGCAACTCAGACGAGTCATTGGAAATGATGTAGACATTACTCAGTATTCTGAAGAGGATTTTAATGTGGAATTGAATCAGGACTATTTCGCGATTTTTACGACAGTTCCTCTAAAATATAAAGATTCTAAATCTCCAGTCATTCAAGTTAATCATCTTTTTGATGATCAATGGCTGCAGGAAGAATGGCAGAAAGCCAATGCTTTTCATCAAAAAAATCTAGAAACAGTCAGCTTACGTTTTATTCGATTAAGCCCCCAAAAAACCTATCAGCAATACTTGCTAAATATGTCTGCGGAGTTAGAGAAACTTCAGATGATTGATGAAGGTTTTAGAAATCGGATAATTGATAGGGAGAAAAAGCAATCAACCATTTTTGGTGGAGGAATTGCGTTCCCCCATACAATTAACCAGGGTTATGCAAAGACTATTTTAATGTTCGGAAAACTAGAAGAGCCTTATCAAAAAGGAGATGAATGGATTGAATTTATCTTTCTAGTCGCCATACCCTCAGAAATTGAAAGAAAAATGGAAAGTGAATTGCTGGAATTGTATGACGACATTTTTCGAATTGCAGGAGAGCCTTCTCTAAAAGAAGCATTGAGGGCTGTAGAAACAGAGACAGAGTTTCTATCATTTTCTAAGAGCAAAGGAGTATTTTAATGAATTCGATAATAATTTTCGCTGTATTTGTCATGGCAGCTTATATATTTCAAATGTTCCTCGGCTGGCAGCAACTGAAAGACTTCAATAAGACCTATACGATGCTCCGGAAACTGGGGCGCGTAGCGATTGGCAGGAAATCCGGAAGAATCAAATCCGGTACGATTGTCATGTTCGCGGTTGATGAAAACGGTCGGGTTCTTAAAGCTAGCAAAATGCAAGGAGTCACAATCTTAGCGCGTTTTCAAAATATGGACGATTATGTTGGAGAAGACATCCATTATTTTGACAAGTATAATCCTCTTGTGAGAAAAGAAAATAAGTTGATGCAATCAGCTATAGAAGATGCTAGAAAAGTCTATCTTTGGCATGAGGCAGGTATTGAGAAAGAGACAAGTTCTTCTGATTCTTTTCTGGGATTCGGCTTTTATGCGGCTTACTTACAATTATCTATTAAACAGTTATTTAAAAAAAAATAAGAAAAGGAGTTCCTTATGAATTATATTACAGAATTTGCAGAGAGTTTTATGAAACTCTTCCAATTAGGTGGAGAAACCTTTATTAGCTGGATGACAAATATTGTACCTCTTGTCTTGATGCTATTGATTGCAATGAATACCCTTATCGCTTTCTTGGGAGAAGAGAAGGTCAATTCCCTAGCTAAGATTTCTGCCAAAAATCCTGTTAGCCGGTATATGATTTTACCTTTCATTTCAGCCTTTATGCTGGGGAATCCGATGGCGATTAGTATGGGACGTTTCTTACCAGAATATTATAAACCTAGTTTTGTAGCAGCTCAGATGCAGTTCTGCCATACTTCAAATGGTGTATTCCCGCATATCAATCCTGGGGAGTTGTTTGTATGGGTGGGAATTGCAACAGGAATTCAAAATTTAGGTTTAAGTCAAACGGACTTAGCCATTCGTTACATGCTTGTTGGGATTGTCATGAACTTTGTAGGCGGTTGGGTAACCGATTTTACAACTGCTTATGTAGCAAAACAGCAAGGTGTTACCTTGAGTAAAACATTTGATTGATAGAAAGAGTGAAATTATGTCATATAAGAGTATAAAAGTTGTTAAAGGAAATGGTGGTTTCGGGGGCCCTTTGGTCATTACACCTAGTGAGGCTAAGCATAAATTCATCTATATCACTGGTGGCGGAGAAAAGCCAGATATTGTAGATAAAATTGCTGATTTGACCGGTATGGAAGCTGTTAACGGGTTTAAAACTTCTATCCCAGATGAGGAAATTGCTTTAGCAATCGTAGATTGCGGCGGTACTCTTCGCTGCGGTATTTATCCTAAAAAGGGGATCCCTACAATCAATATTGTCGCTACAGGGAAAAGTGGCCCTCTAGCTCAATATATCACCGAGGAAATCTATGTGTCAGCAGTTGGCCTTAATCAAATTTCTGCTGCTAATGAAGACGAAAAAGCGACAACTGTGGTAACTGAAAAGCCAACTTACGATACTAGTAAAAAAATTACAGAGCAAAAAGCTGAAACAAGTATTGTAGCACGAATTGGGATGGGCGCTGGGAAGGTCGTTGCGACTTTCAACCAGGCTGCTCGTGAAGCCATTCAGACAATGCTCAATACAATCATTCCTTTCATGGCCTTTGTTTCCTTGCTGATTGGGGTTATTCAAGGTTCAGGTGTTGGAAATTGGCTGGCAAAATTAATGGTTCCCCTGGCGGGGAACATCTGGGGGCTCATTTTGATTGGCTTTATCTGTTCCTTGCCATTCCTATCTCCTTTGTTAGGCCCCGGAGCTGTTATCAGTCAGATTATCGGAACCTTAATTGGAGTCGAAATCGGAAAAGGAAATATTCCACCCCAAATGGCTCTACCAGCTATATTTGCTATCAACACCCAAAACGGTTGTGATTTCATCCCTGTAGCACTCGGTCTTTCTGAAGCCAAAGCTGAAACAGTTGAGGTTGGTGTTCCTTCTGTACTTTATTCACGCTTTCTAAATGGTGTTCCGCGGGTGCTAGTAGCTTGGATAGCTAGTATTGGCCTTTATCAGTAGAACTTTGATAGATGCACGTAAACACAGCAACTATTATGTTAAACTTATCTATAAGCATAAGTTTATGACAGATTTGAGAAAGGATGAATAGGAATTAGATGAAGAAAATTTTTGAAGCTAAAGTAATTCAAGTGGGGCTTGAAGCTCAGAATATGATTCAAGACGCTAATATGCTCATTTTATTTGGAGAAGAAGCTCCGGAAGATTTAGCAGAGTATTGTTTTAAAATCGATAACAAAAATCTTCTAGGTGCAATACTAGAAGGTGGAAAGCTGGTCGTAGATAGTCAGGAATATTCGATTACTGCCGTAGGAAATGTAGTAGAAAAAAATTTAACTGGACTGGGGCATATCACGATTTCTTTTGATGGTTCAAAAGAGGGGAGCCTTCCTGGTACACTCCATGTCGCAGCAGACCAAGCAGTAGTACTTGAGAAAGGTTCTACCATTCAGATTTTCGAAGCTGCCTAAGTAAGATAAAATATCTAATTAAGAATACTAGAAAAATAAGAGTCTAAAAACTTGAATCAGAGCCTGGGCAAAAAGTCCAGGCTTTTGAGTCTAAATTTAAAAAAACAGATAACTTAGTGGTTGATTGGCATCTTCCTTCGCTTTGTAAGTCCCAAAGATTGCCTGATCAACTGTGCGGGGGGAGGTGGAAGACGAACTTTTTAACTTGTTTGAAGTTCTTTCCCACTCTCTTTTTTGATAGGAAAAATAATTTATATTATAATATTGTGAAATTTGTCATTGTTTTTCAATGTTTTCGCAATATGACAAATCAACAAAATTTATAAGGAGAAAAGCATGCCAGAATAAGACGGTCAAGGTCAAGCGCAAAGGGCTTGGCAAGTCAATCAAACTAGCCAGCCAGTGCAAGGGAATTTCCAGCAGATGCATCTACAAGGGGTGCCTGAACAGAAGGAAAAGACCAAAAAGGTATCTACCCAACTTCAGCTAACTTCTCAACTGACTTGCACTCATTGGGTCAATTTATCCAAGAAGGAATTCGTATCCTCTTTGAAACAGTTATCCGTGTAGATAAACCTCGCAAAAATGTGCTGATTCCTGAATTGGCAGAAGACTTGGACGGTCTTGGTTACCTTCAAGGAAAAGACGTTGACTTTGTAAACAAAAAAGCGACAGATGGGGTGCTGTTAGCACACACTGATGGTGGAGTTCCAAATATGTTTGTGACACTGCCTGAGCAAGACGCTTTCACTCTTGGTTATACAATCTACTTCTTCGAATTGGCTATCGCTCTTTCAGGTTACTTGAATGCTATCAACCCATTTGACCAACCAGGTGTTGAAGCCTACAAACGTAACATGTTCGCCCTTCTTGGAAAACCAGGATTTGAAGAATTGAGCAAAGAACTTAACGCACGTCTGTAATAATAGAAGAAAAGAGTGGTTTGTCCACTCTTTTTACTCTCTTTATCCATAGAAATTGGACTCAGCCAAGACTTGTGATATAATATAGAGAGCAAAAAGGCAGACGCCTAGAGACTTTATAGGAGAAACTATGTCAAAAGATATCCGCGTACGTTACGCACCAAGTCCAACAGGACTACTACACATCGGGAATGCCCGTACAGCATTGTTTAATTACTTGTATGCGCGCCATCATGGTGGAACATTTCTCATTCGTATCGAAGATACTGACCGTAAACGCCATGTCGAGGATGGTGAACGTTCACAACTTGAAAACCTTCGCTGGTTAGGCATGGATTGGGATGAAAGTCCAGAATCACATGAGAATTATCGCCAGTCTGAGCGTTTGGACTTGTATCAAAAATACATTGCCCAACTATTAGCTGAAGGAAAAGCCTATAAATCTTACGTTACAGAAGAAGAGTTGGCAGCTGAACGCGAACGCCAAGAAGTAGCTGGCGAAACACCACGCTACATCAATGAATACCTTGGTATGAGTGAAGAAGAAAAAGCAGCTTACATCGCAGAACGTGAAGCAGCAGGGATCATCCCAACTGTTCGTTTGGCTGTCAATGAGACAGGTATCTACAAGTGGCATGATATGGTCAAAGGTGATATCGAATTTGAAGGTGGCAATATCGGTGGTGACTGGGTTATCCAAAAGAAAGACGGTTATCCAACATACAACTTTGCCGTTGTCATCGATGACCATGATATGCAGATTTCTCACGTAATCCGTGGAGACGACCACATCGCTAATACACCAAAACAGCTCATGGTTTATGAAGCACTTGGTTGGGAAGCTCCAGAGTTCGGTCACATGACCTTGATTATCAACTCTGAGACTGGTAAGAAGTTATCTAAACGTGATACTAATACACTTCAATTTATAGAAGATTACCGTAAGAAAGGTTACCTTCCAGAAGCAGTTTTTAACTTTATTGCTCTTCTTGGTTGGAACCCAGGTGGCGAAGATGAGATTTTCTCTCGTGAAGAACTCATTAAACTGTTCGATGAAAATCGCCTCAGCAAGTCTCCAGCAGCCTTTGACCAGAAAAAACTAGACTGGATGAGCAATGACTATATCAAGAATGCAGACCTAGAAACTATCTTTGAAATGGCAAAACCATTCCTAGAAGAAGCAGGTCGATTGACTGACAAGGCTGAAAAATTAGTTGAGCTCTATAAACCACAAATGAAATCAGTAGATGAGATTATCCCATTGACAGACCTCTTCTTCTCAGACTTCCCAGAATTAACTGAGGCTGAGAAAGAAGTCATGGCAGGTGAAACAGTCCCAACAGTTCTTGAAGCCTTCAAAGCAAAACTCGAAGTGATGACAGATGATGAATTCGTGACAGAGAATATCTTCCCACAAATTAAAGCAGTCCAAAAGGAAACAGGTATTAAAGGGAAAAATCTTTTCATGCCTATTCGTATCGCAGTTTCAGGTGAAATGCATGGACCAGAATTACCAGATACAATTTTCTTGCTTGGACGTGAAAAATCAATCCAGCATATCGAAAATATGTTAAAGGAAATCTCTAAGTAAGAAGGGTACAATAATGGACATCTGGGAAAAGATGTACGAAGAAGCACAGAAACTATACAATCCACATGAAGTATCAGACTTTGTTTATGCCAATCATGTTGTAGCTGCAGTAGAAGCAGAAGATGGACAAATATTTACAGGTTTCTGTATGGAGGGAACCTGTGGTGTTTTCCATCTCTGTGCAGAACGGGCGGCCCTCTTCAATATGTACCAATTTTCAGGACAAACTAAGGTTAAGAAAGTATTAGCCTTTCGAGATAAAGCACCTTATGGTGGAAGTTCAGGAATGCCCTGTGGCGCTTGCAGAGAATTCCTTTTAGAGTTGAACGCTGAAAATAAAGATGCAGAATTCATGATGGACTACGATACAAGAAAGACAGTGAAAGTCGCAGAACTAATGCCCTATTGGTGGGGAGAAGAACGTGCTTCTAAGTTTAATAATCAATAGAAGAGTCAGTATAATTCTGGCTCTTTTTACTATAATTTGAAAAACTGTACTTGAAAAAATGAAAAAAGTTTAAAAAAGTAGAAAATCTAATTGCTACTGCTATTTCCGGTGGTGTGGCAGGCATTGGTAATTTGGTAAAGAAAAAAGGATTGGCAGTTGCTAAAGCTACTTTAAGTAGGGTAGCTAAAAAAGCTGCTATTCGTTTAGGCATTTATAGCAATCGGTTAGCTGAACTTCTTGAACGTATATTTGATTATATTAACATTTTCTACAATGTAGGTTATGCGGTAGCTCAATGGGTTGATGCTAGGGATGTATATCCAAATAATGGACGGATTAATTTCTGGGCTTAAATCTATGTGTAAGATTTTATTATCTTTGTTTTTGTTTGTTTTCTTATTTCATTTGCTAGAACATTACATTTTTGGATTTGATCAGTTGAGTGTTACCCAATTATTATTATCTTCGATTTTTGTTGCAGGTATCAGAAAAATTGGAGATGAGTCATAAGAGAGAAGGCAGAAGTTAGAGGCTAGCTTCTGCTTTTTTATCTACATTGCTTTACCGGTAAATAAAAAAGTTAAAAATATCACAAAAATACCTAAAGAGCCAATTGAAAAGGCTTGCAATTATATTATAAATAGTACATTTAAAAAACGGAGGAGTGCTTTATGAAAACCTATACTTATGTTAAACCAGGACTTGCTTCTTTTGTTGATGTAGATAAACCAGTTATTCGCAAGCCAACAGACGCTATTGTGCGTATCGTAAAATACTATTTGTGGAACAGACCTCCATATTATCAAAGGGGATGTTCCTGCTTGTCAAAGTGGTACCATTCTTGGCTACGAAGGGATTGGGATTGTTGAAGAAGTTGGGGAAGGAGTTTCTAACTTCAAAAAAGGCGACAAGGACTTGATTTCTTGTGTCTGCGCCTGTGGTAAATGCTACTACTGTAAAAAAGGAATTTATGCCCACTGTGAAGACGAAGGGGCTGGATTTTCGGTCACTTGATTGATGGTATGCAGGCTGAATATCTACGTGTCCCTCATGCAGATAACACTCTTTACCATACTCCAGAAGACTTGTCAGATGAATCCTTGGTTATGCTATCAGACATTCTGCCTACTGGATATGAAATTGGTGTCTTAAAAGGGGAAGTGGAACCTGGTTGTAGCGTAGCTATTATTGGTTCAGGACCAGTTGGATTGGCTGCACTTTTGACAGCTCAATTGATTATGGTAGACCTAGATGATAACCGCTTGGAAACTGCCCTATCATTCGGTGCGACTCATAAGGTTAATTCTTCAGATCCTGAAAAAGCCATTAAAGAAATTTATGATTTGACAGATGGTCGTGGTGTAGATGTTGTTATCGAAGCTGTTGGTATTCCTGCAACATTTGATTTCTGTCAAAAGATTATCGGTGTAGACGGAACAGTTGCCAACTGTGGTGTGCATGGTAAACCAGTTGAATTTGATTTGGACAAGCTTTGGATTCGCAACATCAATGTAACAACTGGTTTGGTATCTACAAATACAACTCCACAATTGTTGAAAGCACTTGAAAGTCATAAGATTGAACCAGAAAAATTGGTAACTCACTATTTCAAACTAAGTGAAATTGAAAAAGCCTATGAAGTCTTCAGTAAGGCAGCAGACCACCATGCCATTAAGGTCATCATCGAAAACGATATTTCTGAAGCCTAGGTAGTAAAAAGATTTTGGAACATAAGCAAATAGAAATTCAGTCATCATAGGATGGCTGGATTTTTTATCAAAAAATTAAGAGATGAGCATATTTCTTTCCTTGTTTAGCGGAATTGGTTATAATATACGGTACAAAGGAATGAATGAATATGTATCGTGTTATAGAAATGTACGGAGATTTTGAACCCTGGTGGTTCTTAGAAGGTTGGGAAGAAGATATTATAGCTAGTAAGAAATTTGACCAGTATTATGATGCTCTCAAATACTACAAAACTTGCTGGTTTAAATTAGAACAAGAATCCCCTCTTTATAAAAGCAGAAGTGACTTGATGACCATTTTTTGGGATCCAGAAGACCAACGCTGGTGTGATGAATGTGATGACTATTTACAACAATACCATTCTTTGGCTCTATTACAGGATGAGCAGGTTATCCCAGATGAAAAACTACGTCCAGGTTATGAAAAGCAAACTGGTAAGGAAAGGCACCGTTCTTGCCGTATGAAATTAAAATAGAGAAAAAGTAACTTTTTGGAGTTACTTTTTTTATTTTTCCAAATCTTTGCGAATAGTATAGGTGAGGAGGTAAGTATGGTTCAAGAAATTGCACAAGAAATCATTCGTTCGGCCCGGAAAAAAGGTGCGCAAGACATTTATTTTGTCCCTAAGTTAGACGCCTATGAGCTTCATATGAGGATAGGAGACGAGCGCTGTAAAATCGGTTGTTATGATTTTGAAAAGTTTGCGGCCGTCATCAGTCACTTTAAGTTTGTGGCGGGTATGAATGTGGGAGAAAAGCGACGTAGCCAACTGGGTTCCTGTGATTATGCCTATGACCAGAAGATGGCATCTCTACGTCTATCTACTGTAGGCGATTATCGAGGACATGAGAGTTTAGTCATTCGCTTGTTGCACGATGAGGAGCAGGACTTGCATTTTTGGTTTCAGGATATTGAAGAACTGGGCAAGCAGTACAGGCGACGTGGTCTCTATCTCTTTGCTGGCCCAGTCGGCAGTGGCAAGACAACCTTGATGCACGAATTGGCTAAATATCTCTTTAAAGGACAGCAAGTTATGTCCATCGAAGATCCTGTCGAAATCAAGCAGGACAACATGCTCCAGTTGCAGTTGAATGAAGCGATTGGGCTTACCTATGAAAATCTGATCAAACTTTCCTTGCGTCATCGACCAGATCTCTTGATTATCGGAGAAATTCGTGACAGCGAGACGGCGCGTGCAGTGGTCAGAGCTAGTTTGACAGGGGCGACAGTCTTTTCAACCATTCATGCCAAGAGTATTCGAGGTGTTTATGAGCGCCTGCTGGAGTTGGGTGTGAGTGAAGAGGAATTGGCAGTCGTTCTGCAGGGAGTCTGCTACCAGAGATTAATCGGGGGAGGAGGAATCGTTGACTTTGCAAACAAAGACTATCAAGAACACCAGCCAACTAGCTGGAATGAACAGATTGACCAGCTTCTTAAAGATGGACATATCACAAGTCTTCAGGCTGAAACGGAAAAAATTAGCTACAGCTAAGCAAAAAAATATCATCACCTTGTTTAACAATCTCTTTTCCAGCGGTTTTCATCTGGTGGAGACCATCTCCTTTTTAGATAGGAGTGCTTTGTTGGACAAGCAGTGTGTGACCCAGATGCGCACGGGCTTGTCTCAGGGGAAATCATTCTCAGAAATGATGGCTAGTTTGGGCTTTTCAAGTGCCATTGTCACTCAGTTATCCCTAGCGGAAGTCCATGGAAATCTCCACCTGAGTTTGGGAAAGATAGAAGAGTATCTAGACAATCTGGCCAAGGTCAAGAAAAAACTAATTGAAGTAGCGACCTATCCCTTGATTTTGCTGGGTTTTCTTCTCTTAATCATGCTGGGACTACGGAACTATCTACTACCACAACTGGATAGTAGTAATATTGCCACCCAAATTATTGGCAATCTGCCACAAATTTTTCTAGGTATGGTAGGGTTTGTTTCCGTACTTGCCCTTTTAGCACTCACTTTCTATAAAAGAAATTCTAAGATGCGTGTCTTTTCTATCTTAGCACGCCTTCCCTTTCTTGGAATTTTTGTGCAGACCTATCTGACAGCCTATTATGCGCGTGAATGGGGGAATATGATTTCGCAGGGAATGGAGCTGACGCAGATTTTTCAAATGATGCAGGAACAAGGTTCCCAGCTCTTTAAAGAAATCGGTCAAGACCTGGCTCAAGCCCTGCAAAATGGCCGAGAATTTTCTCAGACGATAGGAACCTATCCTTTCTTTAAGAAGGAGTTGAGTCTCATCATCGAGTATGGGGAAGTCAAGTCCAAGCTGGGTAGTGAGTTGGAAATCTATGCTGAAAAAACTTGGGAAGCCTTTTTTACCCGAGTCAACCGCACCATGAATTTGGTGCAGCCACTGGTTTTTATCTTTGTGGCACTGATTATCGTTTTACTTTATGCGGCAATGCTCATGCCCATGTATCAAAATATGGAGGTGAATTTTTAAAATGAAAAAAATGATGACATTCTTGAAAAAAGCTAAGGTTAAAGCTTTCACACTTGTGGAGATGTTGGTGGTCTTGCTCATCATCAGCGTACTTCTCTTGCTTTTTGTACCTAATTTGACCAAGCAAAAAGAAGCAGTCAACGACAAAGGAAAAGCTGCTGTTGTTAAGGTGGTGGAAAGTCAGGCAGAGCTTTATAGTTTGAATAAAAATGAAGAGGCTACTCTAAGCAAATTACAAGCAGATGATCGCATCACAGAAGAGCAAGCTAAAGCTTATAAAGAATATCATGCAAAACAAAATAAGACTCAAACGGTCGCGGATTAAGGCCTTTACCATGCTTGAAAGTCTCTTGGTTTTGGGACTTGTGAGTATCCTTGCCTTGGGCTTGTCAGGCTCTGTCCAGTCCACTTTTGCGGCGGTAGAGGAACAGATTTTCTTTATGGAGTTTGAAGAACTCTATCGGGAAACCCAAAAACGCAGTGTAGCTAGTCAACAAAAGACTAGTCTGAACTTAGATGGGCAGACCATTAGCAATGGCAGTCAAAACTTGACAGTTCCTAAAGGAATTCAGGCACCATCAGGCCAAAGTATTACATTTGACCGAGCTGGGGGCAATTCGTCCTTAGCTAAGGTTGAATTTCAGACCAGTAAAGGAGCGATTCGCTATCAATTATATCTAGGAAATGGAAAAATTAAACGCATTAAGGAAACAAAAAATTAGGGCAGTGATTTTACTGGAAGCAGTAGTCGCTCTAGCTATCTTTGCCAGCATTGCGACCCTCCTTTTGGGACAAATTCAAAAAAATAGGCAAGAGGAAGCAAAAATCTTGCAAAAGGAAGAAGTCTTGAGGGTAGCTAAGATGGCCTTGCAGACAGGTCAAAATCAGGTAAACATAAACGGAGTTGAGATTCAGGTGTTTTCTAGTGAAAAGGGATTGGAGGTCTACCATGGTTCAGAACAGTTGTTGGCTATCAAAGAGCCATAAGGTCAAGGCTTTTACCTTATTAGAATCCCTGATTGCCCTCATTGTCATCAGTGGAAGCTTACTCCTCTTTCAAGCCATGAGTCAGCTTCTCATTTCAGAAGTTCGCTACCAGCAACAGAGCGAGCAAAAAGAGTGGCTCTTGTTTGTGGACCAGTTGGAAGCAGAATTAGACCGTTCGCAGTTCGAAAAAGTGGAGGGCAATCGTCTCTATATGAAGCAAGATGGCAAGGACATAGCCATTGGCAAGTCCAGATCAGATGATTTTCGTAAAACAGATTCTAGTGGTCGAGGCTATCAGCCTATGGTTTATGGTCTCAAATCTGCGCAGATTACAGAGGAGAATCAAGTGGTTCGCTTTCGTTTTCAATTCCAAAAAGGCTTAGAAAGGGAGTTCATCTATCGTGTGGAAAAAGAAAAAAGTTAAGGCAGGTGTTCTCCTCTATGCAGTCACCATGGCAGCCATCTTTAGTCTTTTGTTACAATTTTACTTGAACCGACAAGTCGCCCACTATCAAGACTACGCTTTAAATAAAGAAAAGCTGGTCGCTTTTGCCATGGCCAATCGAGCCAAAGATAAGGTTGAGCAAGAAAGTGGGGAACAGACCTTTAATCTGGGTCAGGTGAGCTATCAAAATAAGAAAACAAGCTTGGTGACAAGGGTTCGTACGCCGAAGAGTCAATATGAGTTTCTGTTTCCTTCAGTCAAAATCAAAGAAGAGAAAACAGAGAAAAAGGAAGAGGTAGTGACTGATTCAAGTAATCAAGCAGAGAAGAAAAAATCAGAAGAGAAGGTTGAAAAGAAAGAGAATTCCTAGCCAATCAAGCTACTTTGTGCTAAACTAAAAATATGAGACATGATTTTAACCACAAAGCAGAAACTTTTGATTCCCCTAAAAATATCTTCCTTGCAAACTTGGTTTGTCAAGCAGTCGAGAAACAGATTGATCTTCTATCAGACAAAGAAATTTTGGATGCTTTTTTTGTGAATAATCGGGGTAGATACCTATCCGAATTTTTAAATTTTCCTAGTACAAAGAAGTTGCTAAGGAACATCGCGAAAGGTTCTGTTAATCAATCCAATATAAATGCAAGGAGTAGTAAATGCGAAACAAATTTTAAAATTTTTTAAATTGAAATTTGGCTTTTAACATGAGGGGTCTCCCTTCACCAAATTCGAGTCTGCCTATCCCTTGACTATTCTTTCCTTTTCACAAACGATTCGCTTATTCAATTATAAGTTTACGTTCTCCTAGTCACAGTTCTTGTGCTTGATGGAAAGAATGACACCTATAAATATGCGAGGTAGTGGCTGTATCACTCACTTATTCACCTCCACGTGATTTGTAGTAGTGATAGACTTTCTCACTATTATTATAAAACAAAATAAAGAGCACACCACTTTTTCATTCTGTCTTGTGCCTTGAGTGAAACGAAAGGAATGAATTATAAACATAAAAGTTTAGTATATAGATTATTCCTCTCAAAATATGCAAATAAGCTAGAATACTAAATTTATAGCAGACTTAGTGAAAAGCAGAAACTAGAAATGATACTAGTTTCTGCTTTTCTCCATAATAATTAATTTCCCCTTTTTTCCTTCTAAATCTTTCTTCACAACAAAAAAACCTGAATTTCTATATGCTTTTTGATCCAATATATTTTTTCATTTACAGCCAATACAATATGGTTAATTTCTAATTTTAAAGTTGAGTCTATGAATTCAAATATTTTATTCAGAGCATTAGAACCATATCCTTGATTTCTGAAATTATCATCAATAGAAAATCCTCTAATAAGCGCATAATCATTTTGATAATAGCCATACTCTTTAGGACCAGTGTTTAGGTGTAGGCAAAAAAATCCAATTACTTTATGTTCTTTATTAAGTATTACTATTGGGTATCTATACTTATCTTTTTTAGACTTTTCAATAATATTTTTTGGGGTATCAGTATGTGTAATATCATTTAAAGAATAAGAACTTAAAGAATAAGAACTTAAAGAATGGTAATGGTCAACTTCACTATACAAAGATAATTTCATGATAATTAATTCCTTTCTCTTTATGTAAGATACATAACTAAATAGGACTCTAGGTATGTAGATTTTTTTATGAAACGTCCTATAAAAATCAGATATATTTAGAGTTATTACTTTAGTCCTTTATTTTCATTATTAGACTTCCTGCAAAACTAGAATCCTAGTTCATGATTGATAATACCAGCAATCAAATTCATTCGTAA